>CAYPKB010000145.1:0-4395 GCA_964411185.1 uncultured bacterium | reverse complement strand
ACCTCCTTAAAAAGGTAGCATCTTATCAAATTCAATATTTAATTAGGATAAGTTCGTAGTGATTGAATCAAATAGATTGAATATTTGAGGAATGTCTACACAAAGATATCATAAAAAATATAATAAAAGGCGCTTCTACTCAATATACACTATCTAATGGTAAATCTGGATGACATTGATCTTTTATGAGTTTTTCTTCAAATGCTCACCAACACGTAAAGCATTTGCTATAATGGTAAGCGCTGGATTGACGGCTGCTGCTGAAGGAAAAAAGCTTCCATCCACCACATATAGATTTTCACAATCATGCGTTTTGCAGTGAAGATCTAACACAGAGTCTTTGGGATCTTTTCCAAAACGTAGCGTTCCTACCTGGTGCGCCACTCCCGCCAAGGGAATTTTCTTAGAAAGATAAGCATTGCTTGGAAAATGAAATAAATGATGTCCCATCTTATTCAAGATCTGTTTGAGCTCTTTCAATAATTTTCTGTGAGCTGTCATATTATTTTGCTTATATTCCAAACAGATTTCTCCGTTCTGATGAAGAGATACTCTATTTTCTTTCAAGGGAAGATCTTCTGAGGTAATCCACCATCCTACTGCATGATCTGCAAGCCATTCTAATGGAAAATTAGGAACAAAAAAGGGAGCATCTGCTTCTAACATACCCGCCTTCACTTTGCCTAAAAGCTGCATATGCCCAAGAGGCAAAGATCCATCTTTCCCGTAGTAGTAATCATTGATTCCTATGGTTTTTTGGAAGCTTACCGGGTTCTTTTTTCGACTGACGGCCACAATAGCTGAATTATTATGGCACATATAATGTCTACCCACTAAATCAGAACTGTTAGCAAGACCATTGGGATGTTTTTCATTAGCAGAGCGGAGTAAAAGAGCAGCTGAATTGATAGCTCCGCAAGAGATAATAAAGCGATTGGCTTTGAGTGTGAGTTTTTCTCCCTCTTTTTCTACTTCCACTGCAGTAATTTTTTTTCCAGAGGAGTCAGTAATGAGTTTTGTAGCTTTACATTTGGTAAGGAGATCTACATTTTCTTTTTTTAGTAATGGTTCTATGCAGGTGATATGAGCATCGGATTTTGCATCCACAAGACAGGGATAACCATCACAGGTATCACATCTTACACATTTACTCTTTTCACGATTTTTTTCATTTAAGTGAATTCCAAGAGGCAAATGGAAGGGTTTTAACCCTTCTTTTTGTAATTTTTCATAAATATCTGCAATGAAGGGTTCATGACTTACAGCAGGGTAGGGATATGGGTTATTTTCAGGAGGCTCCATGGGATCTTCTCCTCTAGCGCCATGAACGTGGTAGAGCTCTTCCGCCTTTTGATAATAAGGTTGAAATTCTTCATAAGAAAGTGGCCATGCAGGAGAGATGCCTTCAAAATGTTTCACCTCTTGAAAATCATTTTCTCTCAGACGTAACAGTGCAGCTCCATAAAACTTGGTATTTCCTCCGACAAAGTAGTGGGTTCCGGGAATGAATTTTTTTCCTTTCTTATCATACCAAAATTCATCTGGATGATAGCGGTTTTCTACAAAAAGAGACTGATCACTCCAGTTTTCTTTTTCATTAGGAAGAAAATCTCCTCTTTCGATGAGTAATATAGATTTTCCTGATGGGGCTAGAGTATGGGCGATCGTACCGCCTCCAGCTCCTGTTCCTATAATGATATAATCGTATACCTGCTTCATTCCCAGACCAATATCGATTTGATTTCATCTTCTGTATGGTGAAAAAGAACATCCTCAAATTTTTCATAAGGGGTTCTACTTGTAATCATCTCTTCTAGTAATTTAGGCCATTTTTTTTCTGCGGCAGAGAGATCTTTTACGGCATCTGAAAAGTTATCAAAGGAAGCATTGACGCTGCCTAACATCACCTGATTTTTAAGAACCAGCTGGCTCATAATAGATGCTCCATTTATATTCAGCTCTCTGCTATCACCTGGAACACCTGTGAGTACATATATTCCGTTATATCCTAGTAATTTGATCAAATCGAAATCCAATTTAGCAATACCTGCAGCCTCTACTATCATATCTAATTGAGAACAGACAGAAGGAAAGGATTTGAGAGAACATTCTGAACTTTTAATGTAGGTACCACCCATACGCTTGAATAGCTTGACGCGTTTGCTACTTGCATCCACAATGTCCAGCCCATATACTTTTGCTCCTCGGAGACGAAGTATCATCGTAGCTAAAAGGCCAATGGGACCCAGCCCTGCAACCAACACATTTTTGTTTTTTGGGTATTTCTTATAGTCTGTTTTATTGGGCAATCGTACACATTGTAGTTTGGATGCCTCTGAGATAGCTTTTTCTACTACGCTAGTAGGTTCTGTCAAAACAGCTACAGAAGAGATTTTTTTTGGCACCTTGATGCAATATTTTTCTTCCTCTACCACATATTCGGCATCATAGCCATCACGTTGTTTGATTCCTCGTTCTTGATATTCTCCTGTCATGCACATATCATAGCATCCCTCTTTACAAGGTTTGCATTTTCCGCACCCTCGTCTGACTGTAAGTACAACGGGATCTCCCACTTTCACATGCGAGACTTTTTTTCCTATTTCTACTACTTTACCCATCATCTCATGCCCAATGATCAACTCATTTTGTCCGGCAGGTGCATCAGCTCTTCCACCTGATACTTCTTCACGATCTGTTCCGCAGATCCCTACATGGCAAACTTTGATCTTCACTTGGTGCGGTTTTTTGATAGTAGGATCAGGAATCTCTTTTAAGTGAACATTTTTTGTTCCAGGTTTCAAAGCTAGTGCCTTCATGAACTCTCCTTTTTTGTCCTTATGACAAGAAAGTTATTTTTTGACCAGTTCAAAACCTGCCGATACCCTGTCATCACGCTGTGTATGTTGATAGGTGAAACGAAGTTTCCAAAAGGGAGATATGAGGGTAAGAAGGTCTATCTTCCACTCATTGTAAGGTCTTTCATCTAACCGGTACCAACCATGATGAGATTGGAGCCTTAAGGTCCAAAAGGGAGTTAATCTAAAAAAAGCCTTATTCAAAAGAGTCATCCTCCTATCACTAATAGGGGAAGTTAATAGTTCCTCTTCTGATCTAGTCACATCCAGAAAGAAATTAGTATGATCAGCTTTTCTCCAATCATACCTTGATCTATATCTGAATTCAGTAGAAAGGGCTGCATCTGCATTGATAGTCCACAAAAACCGCAAGTTCGAATAGTCAGGTCTATTGTGCTCTATATTCCATGCAGCTCTCCAAAATATAGATAGAGAAGGAAGGTTCCAATCTACATTGAGATAGGCTTTAGGAACAAAAGTAGAAAAAGGAGTGGGCCCAAAAAAACCATTGGCAAATAGGTCTAAGGAGAGAGTGGGGATCCCTTTTTTCTTCCGCAAAGAATAGAGAGAGCTTTTGATCCCACCACGCAGCAGATTGATTCTGTTGAATCCATCTTGGATGCTAAAAATAAAATGATCATCTACAGAAGTGGTCGGTCGCGTAAGACCTGTAAAATTGCAATAGGGTTCTATAAAATGTCTATGGTGTGAAAAAGTCCTACTTAACTGGAAGGAACTATTGCACCCATATTGTATTTGTCCAAAGGCGATGCCTTGATCGGAAGGAGAGTTGGAATAATAGATAGCAACAACGCCCACATTGGGAGTAAAAGCAAAAGAACCGGAAGAAAAGGTATGAAAAAGAGCATGATGACTTTGCAATCTTATAGATTGAAAACTTGGAATATGAACTGATAGGTCATCCGAGAAATCCTGCTTTAAAAAGGAGGCTTTTGTCCAGTTGTCTATCAAAAAATTATTCTCCGATAAGAGAATGGGTTTCATGTGACCAAAAACAGTAGGTAAGTCTTGTTTCACCGTATCAAATGAGTTGAATTTTGGATTGGTCTTTAGAAAAGCTACAAAATCATTTTGCCTGTGCCAAGCAAAAAGCCTAGTCTCTTTTGCCGTATTGATTTCGAAGTCATCACTTGGAAAATCACCAGGCATTAATACGTCACTATATTTATCCCATGTGAGATCTAAAGTAGAGTTGCCATCTATCGATCTTGATCTCAGCTCTCCTTGTAGACGGTATCTTTGTTCTTTGATGAGATTTGTGGGTATTACATCAGAAGCAAGATAGCTTCTTGTAACAAACTTTGTCCTTCCGTGTGAGGGAAGATACTCTGTTTCTAAGGCTCCGCCCGCTCCTTTTCTCAATCGATATTCCCCGCGTAAGAAAATAGCCCAATCTTCCCATGAATATAGCTGGTATCTCATAGAAAACCTTGGGCCTGCACTTTTGTCCCAGGTAGTCCTATATCGTATAATGGGCTTGGGAAATTTTTTGAGATTTAGCTTGAAGGAGGGAAGC
>CAYPKB010000144.1:0-4398 GCA_964411185.1 uncultured bacterium | reverse complement strand
TCCCCAAAAATATGTTGTCGCTATTTACCTCTCGTTCTTTGTAGCCTCGGACGGTGTTATAGCCTCCCAAGCCAAATTGTTCACTGGCAAGTAAGTTAGCACTGGATACTTGAAAGCGAATAGAAGGTTCTAGAGTACATTCGCAATAAGGGATAGTAAATACACTGTCGATTGATGCTCGGGTATAGAGGTAGCTGTTTTTGGCACCAGCTCTTAGTTCGTTATACCGCTGATTGGATTGGTCAGGAAGCCACTGTCCGGGGGAGCCAAAGAATTCTATCTTGAAGCTATTTTTAGTATACCTTGTTTCCAGTCCGCAGTTGTAACCGATCATAAGTTGCGTCAAATTGACATTTTTTCCGAAGAAAAATTCCCCCTCAAAATCCAGGTTGGTATCGGTCATTTTCCAATCAAATCCCAAGGTTAGCTCTTGCAGGGTTAATAAGGTCGGAGGGAGAGGAATTTCATAGCGTAAGGAGCTCTGAGCAGCATCTCCGTTGGTGCGGGTACCGGGATTATCGGGAATAGGGGCTCGCACATGAGAATAACCTCCATACATATTCAAGATATTCCGCCATGGTAAAGGCACAATGTATTGCAGAGTGTGTGCATAGAATTTATCATAGTCGGTGCCAGAGGTAAATTGATAGGATAGTTGTTGGTCCAGTCCAAAAACATTACCTAGATTGAATCCTCCGTAAAGACGCAGAGTTCCTGACTCCTCAATACCAGTATTGTCAATTCCAAAATAAGGGCGAAAAGGCAGTCGGTCTTCTGTGATCAGTTCGATATCCGTGAATCCAGGCTTTTTGGCAGGCACGAAAACTGCATCCGTCTGGCGGAAAGGGTTGCGGTTAATCCAACTCAGATCTTGGGTCAGAGTTTTCATATTGATGGGCTTGCCGGAAATGAGATGGATATAGCTCAGTAATCTACCATCGGAAAAATACCGGTTTCCATCGCATCTGATCTCTCCCAATGAGGCTTCTTCCACAATAAGTTGTAAGACATTAGATGAAGAGTTTTGGTCTGGTATCTCCACGTGAACGATGGGGCGATAGTGATCTCGGTAAAAAGCAATCACTTTTTGTTTAATGGCGATTATTTCTTCTTTTGAGATAGAAATGCCGAGGAAGGGGCTGAGTCTCTTTTCCAGATTTTTATGATTTCCAGGAAGCGGTAGATCAACGATTTGAATACCCCGAACATTCTCCATATCTATTTCTGTCGATTCTGGGCTGGTAAGTAGAATACCCTCTAAATGGGAAAAAATAATATTTTCTTCCTGCAAAGAAAAGAGGGCTATAGGAAAAAAGAAAAGAAAAAAAATCCTCATGATTTCTATCTGATATAATATTTAGAACTGAAAATGTCACGATCGATAAATTTTTTCAAAAACTAGTTCTAAAATGTATCGTCTTTGTAGCCGAATTCCCTGAGCAGTTCTAGATTCGAAGTGAATGAAAAGAAAGTTATCTATATTCCAAGAAGAGTCCTCAGATAGACATAGAGTAAAAAAATAAAATTTTTTACTCCTTTTTTCTCTAGAAAAAAAATCAGAAAAATTGATAAACAAACTTTTAATTTGAATATTTGGAGAGAGAAAATGTCGCAGTCATTACAACAGTCAAAGTTACGATTCTGGTTATACCGAACAGGGACCATACTGAAATCCTTCAAAGCACTTTACTCTCTTCCTTCAGAAAAAGTAGACGCCTTTTTAGATTCCTACTCTATTTATGATCATGATTGGGCCGATGAAAAAAAGATGATTAAGGAACTGGGACCTGATTATTACGATGTCATTCGTTCTAAATTAGTAGATTGGTATTGTGTATTAAACCATCTCTGTTCGATTGGACAGGTAGAGAAGATGTATATTCCTCCTGCTATGGATCTCTCCCAGAGTATCATGCAAAACCAACTTCTTTTTGAACGTAAAATGGCCTCTGATCTTTCCCTGAAACAGGATGATACCGTTTTAGACATTGGATGTGGTAGAGGGAGGGTGGCAGCGCACATTGCCAGCTTAACTGGTGCTACTGTGACTGGTATCAATATAGATGATAGTCAATTGGAATCAGCAAAGAAAAACGCCAAAAGAAGGGGATTATCAGAGCGATGTAGGTTTATGAAAGCTGACCTGAATGAGCTTCCCATGCCTTTTGACGATGCATCTTTTGATGCTGTCTACCATGTGCAGGTGTTTAGCCTTTCCAAAGATCTCCTTGCACTTTTCAAAGATATTTATCGTATTTTGAAACCAGGTGGTAAATTATCCTGTTTGGATTGGGTGAGTTTATCTGCCTATGATCCGAAAAATCCAAAACATAGTGATCTAATGAAACGGATTAAACCTTTAGTGGGTGCTATCGGAACTCCTTCTGACAAAGAGTATGTAGATCTAATGAAAAAAGCTGGTTTTAAGATTCTGATTTCAGAAATTCCAAGTGTAGATGGTCTGCAGGCTCCTTTGATAGAAAATGCTGACAAATTTTATAAACGAATGCAAAAACTCATTCACTTTTTTGTCCGATATAAAATATTACCCAAACATTTCAAACCCATTTTCGATCGTCTCACAAAAGATGGGGAAGCTTTCACTGAGGCAGATCGAATGAGATTGGTTACCTCTACCTACCATGTGGTAGCGCAAAAACCAGAATCCTAAAGAGAATTCTTATCATTTTTTAGGGAGTTTGTTGAATGTTTGAATAAAAAAATTTCTTCAAACATTCAAATCTTTTATTTTGGTCTATTGATGTTGTACCGCATAGCTATACCCCTATTTTTTCTCTTGTTTCCTCTTCTTGAGGCTATTCCTCCTTCTGCACCTTCTGCAGGGGTAGCAGAAAGAGAAATGGAAAAGGAGTAAACCTCTTCTTCCCGATAAAGAGTGCCAGCCATACAAAATAAATTTCTAAGAGTTTTGGTCTTGCCCAATGAAAATAAAAAACTTGTAGCAGGGCTGTTTTGAAAAGGAAAAAAAGTTTGGCTATGCAGATGTCATCTTGCAGATAGAAGACTCTTTTCCCATTGAGATCTATTTCAATGGGAACAACTATGGGAAAAATTTAACTACCAATACACAAGGAGGTACAAGAGTGGGTTGGCGGAATCTTTTTTTCAGGGAGATACCTTATCTGTAGCTGAAGTAGCGGGTTTCCCTGTAGATGCCTTATATTTTACTGATGTCAATTATACTTTTCTGGTCAATCGAAGAGGAACTTCTGTAACTGGTTCCTATCTTTTTTCCAAATTTAGAATCTATGAGCTCAGGTCTTTGCAGCTAAAAAGGCGCTCCTATATTGCTACAGCAAAGGTGAATCAAGCTATTATCAGAACTAGATCCTTCAGCAGTGATCTTTTCCCCTATTTTGATCACAAGCAGATACAAAATATTGCTCTAAAGGAGAGAGTATCTTTCGATAAGCTACGAGTTTTGACTATTGGTGTTCCGTTTGATCATTTTCCCCTTCTCTTGGAAGTGGTCAAAGATTGCGGCTTTGTACCACCTTTTGGTCCTGGAATCACGGTCTTGCAAACCCTTCCTTTTGCAGTACCAGGATTTGACTCTTCCTACTTCAATCTATCCGATGATTACTTTTTCCTACCCTTCTTCCTAGATAAGAGATATGTAGAGAAAATAATCCCCCTATACTATTCGGTTCAGTAGCCTTGAAGCTTACTCACTGGTTTCCAGTAATATATCTAAATAAACATAATATTTTAATTAATATATTAAAAAATGCTATAATTTAAACCTATTAATTATAAAAAGGAGTTTTTATGCAAAAAATAAACCCAACTAATAAACAAATAGAAACAAATCCTCTAGCTACTGAGGAAAAAAAAGAGACAAGCCCAACAGCAGTGGCCTCAAGAGCTATCGCTAATCTATCTACTCACTTTAGATCTTTTTCGATGCCTGAGATTAAAAAAGCAGAAAGTAACGATCCTGCAGTAGAAAAAGTTGAAAAAGCTGTAAAAAGAAGAAACTCCCAAAATCAGAACGAGAATCAAAAAGTGATGTCATACCAAGAAGCCAGGGAAATGGATGCTCGTTTAACAAGAAATAGCTTAGAAAATTACGCCAATAAAGTTGAAATAATGAAGGATAAGGCTCTTCTGACAAAGCCAGACGCAAAATTGATGCATCACGCCTCTTTTATGTCTTGCTTTCAAAATGCAATGCGTAACAAGTTTCGTGGAAAGAAAAAGCTAATAGTACCTGTGCCTGTTGCTAACGCTTTTAAAGAAAAGAGCGTAGAAAAACTAAATATCAACGGAAAAAAATGGGTATTTATAGTGAGTGCTGCTGAGGGAAGAAAAGGGATGCTGAAGCGTTTACAAGAAAATAATGACTTGGCTTTATTCAGAAAATACGAGTGGGAAGTC
>CAYPKB010000143.1:0-4431 GCA_964411185.1 uncultured bacterium | reverse complement strand
TTGGGATCTCTATAGGAGGTAAAATAGAAATTACCTGATTGAGGATTATAAGAGGCATCACTGCCATAGGCTCCTCCCTTTTCGCGGATCTCTTCATGTAAATAGAGGTCATTCATAAGCTCTGTCATTACTGCAAGAGCAGGAGCGTGGGCATTAGTGTAGGTCACTGTCTGAAAACCTTGACTTACAAAAGCCACAGGAGAGGAGATTTGGTAACCTGAAGAGCGATAAGAAGAATCAAAACCTTTGTCCTTGCGATAGTGAGTTCTACCTCTTTTGCATCCTTTGGAGAGCTGGTAAAATGCATGATCGTATAATTTTGTATAATGTTCTTTATCGCATGCGAGAATCAAAGCAGGAGCATATTGGAAAATTTTATCCCGTAACCCGCTAAAAAGTTCAGAAAGGTATAGAACGGATTTGTCGATATCTTCACATAACTTTTGAATATTCAAATAATAGGAATGTCCATACCAGAGATCTTTCAATCTTTGAGTATAAGAATAAGGGCAAAGGGATTTAGAAATAGCATAATGCATGGCATTTTTCACTTGCCGGGAGACCAGTTCAGTTTGTTCGTGAATGAGTAGTTCTTTGAGTCTTTTGGTATCATCAAAACGAGCAGAAGAGAAAAAGTTTTTTATTAGAGAAAAGAGTTTTTCGCTATTTCGATGGAGAGCTTTTCCTCGAATCATAAAAGTAGGGGCAAAGCTTTTAGAATCATCTGTTTGGATATTGAAAGATAAAAAAGCATCGATGCCACCTGTATATCGATTCATTCTATCCAAGATCTCTCTATAGGATTTATTTCCGCAGCCCACCTGTGTGATGCAGTGTGAAAAAAGAGAAAGGAGTGCCATCTCTTCTTCTGAAAGCTCAGGAAGATCAAAAGCAAGATCTACATAGGTAACTTGATTGGTAAAACATTCATGATAATAGAGAGAGAGAGTATCAATCGTTTCTTTATGCAGAGGAAAATGTTGAGAATGTTTGGGTATCTCCTCCATTTCTAATATGGGAAGAGTATTGATCTTTGTTCTGTCCATCTCTTCTTGATATTTTTTTAAAGAGATGGATTGTTCTACGATTTTTTTCTTTTCTTCTTCGGTTAGGGCTGCCTCTATCGCTTCTAATGTTTCTTTTTCTTGTTCTGATTCTTTATCAGCCAGGTGGGGGTCGGGGGTAAGGGTAAGCTCTACTGTATGGCTATTGTCCAAAAGATATTTTTGTATAAGAGAAGGTAAGAATTGAGGATCTTTGAGCTTTTTCTTTAAAAGAGCAAGATGACTATGAATTTGTAATCCATCTTTCACTTCACAACCATGGAGTTTAATGAGACCTGCTCTAAAAAATAGATGAAATCCATGGGGAAGACCCTCTTCTGTAATTTCTAACCGGTGGAATTCCAATTGATGGAGAGCTGCTTCTATCAACTCTTTTGAGATGGTCTTCGATGCGATCTCTGTTAAGGTTTGGAAAAAAAGCTTTTTAATCTGAGAAATATCTTTTTCTTCCACTCCTTTCATGACAAAGACCCAAGGAATTTCACTCATTTCTACATCAATATAGGAATCAGCAGATCCCATAAGAGAAGAAGATAGAAGGGCATCTTTCAAAAGAGAGGCATCTGTTTCCATCAAAATGGATTCTAAAAGAGAAATAGCTAACAGTTCTTCCTGATCCTGCACATGACAAGTTAAAAAACCCAAAGCAAAAATGGCTTTTTTTTCCAGGGATTCTTCTTTCCCTATAGGATAATTTTCATGGCAAACTTTTGGACTGGAGAAACGTTTTTGTTCCTCAATAGGGGGAAGAAGCGTGCTTTTTCCTACGTCTTGTAGAAGATGAGTTTGTAGAAAGTCTAAATGTCCCTTCAGCGGCAAATTTCCATAAAAATAGAAAAGACAATGGGAAGGATGATAGTAATTTTGGTAGAACTCTTGCAGCTCATTATAGGATAGCTTTGGAATTTCTTGCGGATCACCACCGGAGTTATATGCATAAGGAAGATCTGGGTAGAGTTGCTCCAACATTTTTTTCCATAATCGGCTATTGATAGAACTCATAGCCCCTTTCATCTCATTATAGACAACTCCTTGATAGGTAAGAGGTGAGTTAGGATCTGTCGGAGTGGAAAATTCCAATCGATGACCCTCTTGTAAAAAGCTCATAGTCTTCAATTGGGGAAAGAAGACAGCATCCAAGTAGACATCAAGTAGGTGATAAAAGTCAGATGCAATCTGGGAGGAGGCTAGATAGAGAGTAAAATCTGCTCCCGTCATCGCATTCATAAAAGTATTCATACTTCTTCTAGACATAGAGAAGAAGGGATCATTGATAGGATATTTTTTAGATCCGCATAAGACCAAATGTTCTAAAATATGAGCAATCCCATTGGAGGAAGAAGGCAATGTTTGAAAGGCCAGACAGAAGCAGTTTTCTTTATCATCACTCTCTAAATGAACCACACAAGATCCACTTTCTTCATGAATCAACTCATAAAGAACCACATTTATCTCCGGAAGAGGAAGTGATGTAGTGACTAGAAAGCCGTTATATCTTTTGCCAACAGGAAATTTCATATAGAGGAATTATAACTCCTCTTCCATTTCCTTGGTATTACTTTGGTTTTTGAGAAGGTCCATCAGTTCATTTTGTTTTTGAGCTATGGTATGTTTTGTTGTCTCAATTTGTTGTTTTAGTCTCTGATAGTTTTCTTTATCTTCTGGTTGGATGGGCTCTTCTTGAGGGAAACTTTTCAAGAGCAGATCTAGTTGAGTTCTTTTGGAGGCAAGTTCTTTTTTTATTGTAGCTATTTTTTTATCTATAATTTCTTTGTCAGAAGCAAGTTCTTCCTGCTCTTTAGAATCTTCTTTCCGTTCCGTCATGATTGCTGCAATTTTTCTACAATATCTTCCATTCTACGGTGTAATTCATCCAACTCGATCTGATGCATTTCTAATTGGGTTTGGACAAGAGAATATTCTGGATCCTCACTACCGATGATAGCCTCTTTTTCTTCTAAGGCTGCGATCTGTTTCAATAGAAGGAGCTCTTCTGCTTTGGCCGTATCAAACTCTTTTCGCAGGAGCTCCCTTTTGTTATGAAGATTATTTGTATATTCTTCAGAAGAAAAAGGCTCTTCATTTGGAGGAAGATTTTTTACCATGTGAGTTCACCTTTTTTCATCATTACTTCTTTTTAGAAAAGAAGCAAGGGCCAATGTTGGCCCTCAATTCCACACCAAGGAAGCTGATGATTGATATTCTGTTACTCTGGTTTCAAAGAAGTTTTTCTCTTTGCTCAAATCTATAGTCTCACTCATCCATGGGAAAGGATTTTTGGAGTGATAGAGAGGCTTGAGACCAATTCTTTCCAATCTTCTGTCTGCAATATGTTGCACATACTCTCGGAACATGGGAGCTGTAAGACCTAGAATTCCTCTGGGAAGACAATCTTGCGCATATCTGATCTCCAACTCTACAGCCTCTTGGATGAGATCGATCATTTTCTTTTGGAAAGCGTCTGTCCAAAGATGGGGGTTTTCCTCTTTGATACCATTGATCAGGTCAATACCAAAATTCAAATGAATCGATTCGTCTCGCAAGATATACTGAAACTGTTCACCAATACCCACCATCTTATTTTGTCTGTGGAAAGACAAAATCATTACAAAGCCGCTATAGAAGAAGATACCTTCCATAATGATGTAATAACCGATGAGATTCTCAAGAAACTTTTGAGCTCCTTCAGTAGTTTCTGTATGGAAGTTGGGATCTAAAATATCTTGTGTGATTTTCATCTCAAATTGATCTTTGTCATGGATCGAGGGAATCTCGTTGTACATATTGAAGACTTCCCCTGCATCGAGGTTCAAAGAGTCTACAATATATAAAAAGGTATGAGTATGAATAGCCTCTTCAAATGATTGTCGCAAAAGATATTGCCTTGCTTCGGGATTGGTCACATGTTTGAAAATGGCAAGGACAATATTATTCCCTACAAGACTTTCTGCTGTGGAGAAAAAGCCAAGGTTACGAAGAATGACTCTTCTCTCATCCTCAGACAGTTCATTGGATTTCCATAGCTCAATATCTTTTGCCATCGGTACTTCGGAGGGCATCCAATGGTTGGCGCAACCATTTAAATAGTGCTCCCATGCCCAATGATATTTCAAAGGGAGCAATTGGTTGACATCCACTTTAGTACAATTGATCAAACGTTTATTGGATGCTTTTACTCTGGCATCCTTTCCCAGCATAGTTTCATTCATTTTTTATTCTCCTTTTTATTGACAACTCTCACAGCCTTCTTCCAAATTACATACTGTCTTTCGCTCTACTACAATAGAGCTAGAAGCAGATTTGTTTTTCATCCATCTAGGTTGCAACCCTCGTTTATTGATATCCAATGAGGATTTTTCAATTTGCG
>CAYPKB010000142.1:1654-4460 GCA_964411185.1 uncultured bacterium | reverse complement strand
GACGAATACCGTCAATAATGCTTGCATGGTTTAGTGCATCACTGAATATAGCATCTTCTTGTGTGAATAAAGCCTCAAAAACTCCTCCATTGGCATCAAAGCAAGAAGGATACAAAATGGCATCTTCTTTTTGGAGATAACTAGCAACTTCTTTTTCCAGTTTTTTGTGGATAGAAAATGTTCCACAAATAAAGCGGACGGAAGAGATTCCAAAACCATATTCGGATAATGCATCCTGAGCGCTTGCTATTATTTGGGGATGATTAGCTAATCCTAGATAGTTGTTAGCGCACAGATTGATCATCTCTTTTCCTGATTCTAACCTGAGATGGGGAGATTGAGGAGAAGAGATAATCTCTTCTTGCTTGTAAAAACCACCCTGTTTAGAGAGTTCTAAATCATCTTTTATTTCTTCCAGAAATGATTTTTCTAACATCCTATTTCTCCTTGATTAGGAATAGATTCTAAAACATTTTCTCCGTTCATCGAAGCCACTAAAACAGCGCAGGTGCTATCGGAAAAGACATTAACAGCCGTTCTTGCCATATCCATCAATCTGTCAACTGCTAAAAATAGCCCAATACTCTCTACTGGAAGTCCGACAGATTGTATTACAATGATGGTGGCTACTAAGCTACCTGAGGGAATCCCAGCCACTCCGATAGATGCAATTAGAGCTGTTACAACAACAGAGATCTGTGTTCCTAAAGTAGTTTCGATTCCGTAGGCCTGAGCCACGAATATAGCAGCCATGCATTCATATAGAGCTGAACCTGACATATTGATAGAGGTCCCTAGAGGGACAACCAAACCAGAAACCTGCGAAGAGACTCCAGCTCGTTTTTCTACACATTCCATTGTTAACGGCAGGGAAGCTGATGAGGAACTTGTAGAAAAGGCTGTAAACAATGCAGGACTCATCGCTGAAAATAGAGAGTAAGGTTTTTTCTTAGTAACTAAACGAACCAATAGGGGTAATACCAAAAACATAAAAACAGAAAGTCCCAAGAGAACTGAAAGAGAAAAAAGGAATAAAGATTCCAATGAACTCATACCCGTTTTTGCAAATTCTCTAGCTACTAGGCAAAAGACTCCTATAGGTAGATAGGCTAGAACAGATTCAGCCATACGAATCATAGTGCGGGAAAATCCTTCAAAAAAAGAAATCACAACAGCTGATTTTTCATTGGGAATTCGAGATAGGGCATATCCGAAAAAAATACTAAAAAAAATCAATCCCAACATCTGGTTTTCAATGAAAGCTTTGAAAAGATTATTAGGGACCAACTTTTCCACAAATGATAGGATGGATGGAGGGGTATGGGAAAAAGAAGAAAGATGATCGTTTCCAATGAATTGTTCAGTTACAAGGGCTTTTGCAGCAGAACCAGGTTGAATGAGGTTTACAAAGAATAGGCCAATCAAGATGGCAAGCAGGGAGGTAATCAGATAAAAAGAGAAGGTTACCATTCCCAGTTTACCAAATGACTTTTCTTTGCCTACTGTAGACATCCCAACAATAATAGAAGAAGAAACTAGAGGCATCACTAAGAGGGACAAGGCATTAATGAAAAGATCTCCTCCTACTTGAAGGATAGGTAAAGGGGAAAATCCAAAAAAGGTTATACCTTTTTTGAGCAATGATCCAAAAATAGCTGCAAAAATAACAGTAGCTAAGATAGGCAGGGGAGATTTTTTTCTTGTAGTCATGGCTGATTAATCTAAACCAAAAACCAAATTTTAACCACAAAAATTGTCATTAAAATCTCGTAATTATTTTAACCTCTTTAATTAAAATTTATTTTATTAACCAAGTTGAAAGATTAAATAAAGAGCTTTATTTTAAACGCTTTTTGTTATAAAATATTGTTTCCCAGAGAGGAGAATTATATGACAAGGCGTATCCGTAAATATTGGCTGCTTTTTTCTGTTTTCTATTATTTTGCTTTCTTCCCTCTATTGAATTGGATCTCTTTCGGGCAGCTGCAAGATTTTCTCTCATTTACCGTTACTAACTCTCTTCCTTCTTTCATATTCGGTAATTTTTCCTCATTGTTATTTGGATCCATTCTACCCTTTTATCTAGTCTATTATTTTGGATATAGGCGAATGGGAACAAGATGGCTCACCTTTCTTTGTTGTAAGCAGGTGATAAAACTTTTCGCCATCTTACTAGTATCTTTCTCTTTCTTATCTCAAGAGTTGGTGTCTATTTTGTTTTTAGGAGAGTTTATTTGGCTTTATCTCTGTTTCTCTCTGAAGAAGTTCAATGTAGAGTGGAGACAAAAAGAGCATATTATTCCCTCTTCACTATTGCAAATTTTAACGCAAATGGACAGGGCCTCCTCTTATGATGAGCTATCCAGGCACTATCATCATGCAGTAGATTTGTGGCCTCACTATTTTCAACAGATCCATAAGCATTTTTCCAAGATACGAGATAGAGTTGTAAGCTAGTACTTGGCTTAAATTCTCAACTATTTTCTAATCGGTAATAGATAGAATTTTTAGGAAATCTTTTGCAATTAGCTACACATATCATGGCCATTAATGCTGGTTCATCCTCCCTAAAGTTTTCACTATATTCTTGGGCGGAGGAAACAATCATACTCACTGGTGCTGTTGAGGGTATTGGATCTACGTCCTCTGTTCTCAAGATGACTTTTGGTGAAAAAAAAGAGAAGGAGAAAATACTGTCCAATTCTCATTTAGAGGCATGGGAAAATCTAGCAACCAAATTAGAGAAATATTCTTTTTCTATATCTCATTTTGTTCATCGTTTGGTTCATGGAGGATCTTTTTTTCG
>CAYPKB010000142.1:0-1644 GCA_964411185.1 uncultured bacterium | reverse complement strand
TCCAATTAGATGAAAGACATATCCAAAAGCTGAAAAAACTCCTTCCATTTGCTCCTAATCATTTACCTTATGAGATAGATTTGATTGAAGCCATCGGAAAGACTCATAGAAAAGCCATTCAATTTGCCTGTTTTGATACAGCTTTTCATGCAAATATGCCTGCAGTTGCTCAAACTCTTCCACTACCTTCTTCTTTTCGAAAAGAAGGTGTCATAAGATATGGTTTCCATGGGCTTTCTTACGAATATATTTCCTCTCAAATTGATTTCTCTCGTTACCCCAAAGTAGTAGCTGCCCATTTAGGTCACGGAGCTTCCTGCTGTGCTATCGATCAAGGGGTAGGAAAAGATACTACGATGGGATTTACTCCCTCTGGAGGTTTAGTAATGTCCAATCGTACAGGAGATTTGGATCCAGGTCTATTACTCTATTTTCTGAAAGAGAAGAAGATGGATTATGAAGAGATAGAAGAGCTTATTAATCATCAATCAGGGCTTCTTGGTATCTCTGAATTCTCAAGTGAGATGGACCAATTGATTGGCTTTGAGAACCCTAAAGCTAAACTAGCAGTAGAAATCTTCTGTTATAAAGCTAGTCAATTCATAGCCTCAATGGTTACAAGTATTTCTGGGATAGACATGTTAGTCTTTACAGGAGGAATTGGAGAAAATGCTTCTCTTATCAGAGAACAGATTGCTATGCAACTTTCCTTTCTTGGTATAAAAATAGATGAGAAAAAAAACCAACAGAACGCTGAGGATATATCCTCACAATCTAGTCGTATTCCTATTAAAATAATCAAAAGTAATGAAAATAAAGTCCTTATTGATCACGCGAAAAAAATCATAGGCTAACACTTGACCAAAGATCGCTTTTCCAAATGGTGATAAATAAGTTCTTTGACAACTACACAAATGAAAAAAAAAATTAGAATATACCCCCAACTGAGGCCTACAGCGCTCCATCCAATACCAATCAAATCACTTGTCCCAAATCCATAAACACTTATAAAAGTACCCACCATTTGAGAGAATAAAGTCGCCAAGAAGAATTTTTTTTCTGGTAGGGGAGGAGAAAGGGGATATTTTCGGTTCCGGGTTAGATAAATAGTCAAATTCCCTCCACAGAGAATAGCAAAAAAGGCAAGGGTTTTGCATTCTGAATCAGATAGGAGAAAGACTCTATCGCCTATCCAATACAGACCAAAAGTAGATATAACACCTACAAAAGAGAGTCCGAAGGCAAGAAAAAATATCTCCGGCAATTTCCAAGCAACAGGCTTAGGATCTATCTTCATTTTATCATAAGCTATCATCATGATTGGAATATCGTTTAACAAGGCAATTAAGATAACCATTACAGCCGTAAGAGGCCTGGTATCTAACACTATCATTGACAACAAAAGAAATAAAAGGAGTCTACAGGTTTCAGAGATACGATAAATGGCATAGCTTTTCATTCTACCGAAAATTCTTCTCGACTCCTCAATGGCTTTTTGGACCACAGAGAGCCCAGGTTGTGTCAAAACCAGGTCTGCCGCAGCGCGAGCAGCATCTGTTGCACTATCTACAGCAATGCCAATATTAGCTTGTTTCAAAGCAGGTGCATCATTAACTCCATCTCCTGTCATACCTACAGTATGAC
>CAYPKB010000141.1:2204-4485 GCA_964411185.1 uncultured bacterium | reverse complement strand
AGAAAAAAGTTACGATGGATTAGAATTGGAAATCTATCAATATCCCTCCGATATTTCAGCCTATATCAACCTCCCCTTTCCTTTGGAAAATGATCAGAAGGTGTTAGTAACAATAGAGTCAGAGAATAAATCTTTTGAAGGAAGAGGTGATCTTTTTGAAGGTAAAATGAAAATATTATTAGATGATCAAACAACACAAAAACTCCTCCAAGCCCTTACAGAGCAAGAAAATCTGGTCATCGAAACATCAGGATTTAAACAAAAAATTGAAACGAAAGGATTTATCCAAGAATTTGATAGGATAAAAAAAGCCCTTCGAATCCCTTGATCAAAAAAAATCACACACTTAGATTGCAAAAAAAAGGAAGAAGTATGAATCAACAAAAAAATCAGTTAGAACAGCTTCGAGAAATGACCGTTGTCGTAGCAGATACAGGAGATTTCGAGAGTCTTCAACATTACAAACCAACTGATTCTACCACAAATCCCACTCTTATCCTTGATGCTTCCCAAAAAGAAAATTATAAACATCTAGTAGATGAAGCAGTAAATTTTGGAAAGAAGCAAGGGAAAACCCGAGATGAAAGTATACATCTTGCTCTAGACAAAGTTTTTGTTAACTTTGGTTGCGAGATTTTAAAGATCATTCCCGGAAGAGTATCTACTGAAGTAGATGCTAGACTATCCTTCGATGTAGAAGGGAGTATGAAAAAAGCTAGAAAGCTTGTCTCCTTCTATGAGAAAGAAGGGATTGAGAGAGAAAGACTTCTCATCAAACTAGCTTCTACTTGGGAGGGAGTTTTGGCAGCAAAGGAATTAGAGAAGGAAAACATTCATTGCAACATGACTTTGCTATTTTCCTTACCTCAGGCCATTGCTTGCGCAGAAGCCAACGCCACCTTAATATCCCCCTTTGTAGGGAGAATTTTAGATTGGTATAAAAAGAGTGAGAATAAAGAGAGTTACCCACCTGAAGAAGATCCAGGAGTTCTCTCTGTACAGTCTATCTATCAATATTTCAAAACCTTTGGTTATTCCACAGAAATTATGGGAGCCAGTTTCCGGAACAAGGAAGAAATTTTAGAACTAGCAGGATGTGATCTTCTAACAATCTCCCCCAAACTTTTAGAAGAATTGACACAAAGTAAAGATACAGTAACAAGAAAGTTAGATCCTAAAGTAAAAGATTCTTCTTTGAAAAAGATGACTCTTGATGAAAAAACATTCCGATTCATGGTCAATGAAAACGCAATGGCCACAGAAAAACTGGCAGAAGGCATTCGAAAATTTTCTGCAGATATTGTGAAGCTACAAAAACATATTGAAGAGAAAATGAAATAAAAAAGGAGCTTTTCAGCTCCTTTTTTTTATTGAACAGTAGCGTAGGCTAAATCATCATCGAATTGGAAGCTAATAGCTTCTTCTTCCTCTCTATCGACATATTTTTTCACCCTCTTATGATACTCATAACCAGTACCCCCAGGAACAATATGTCCAACAATGAGGTTCGATTTGAAATCTCTTAGATAGTCTGTTTTACTATCACAGGCCGCTTCAGTTAAGACCCTTGTAGTCTCTTGGAACGAGGCTGCAGAGATAAACGATTCCATACGACCCAATGATGCCTTTGTAATACCCAATAGGACTGGAGCTGCTTGAGCAGGCTTTCCACCTTCATGTAGTGTCTTATGGTTGATCTCATGGAAAAGACGTTTATCCACATCTTCGCCATACAAGAAGGTAGTATCACCTGGATCGGTGATTCGCACTTTCTGCAACATCTGTCTAATGATAATCTCAATGTGTTTATCATTGATATCCACACCTTGTAATCTATAGACTTCTTGAACCTGGTTTACCAAGTATTTTTGAAGTTCTCGAACTCCGCAGATATCCAAAATCTCTTGAGGGACAACCAAACCTTCAGTCAACTGCTGTCCTTTAACCACTTGATCCCCTTTCTGAACAATCAAATGTTTCGTCAGAGGTATGAGATGCTCCTCTTCCATTCCGGAGATTTCATCTTTAACTACCAGAATTAGACGGCTCTTTTGCACACCTTTGAAGTCCACAATACCATCAATTTTGGCAATTTCAGCATTATCTTTAGGCCTTCTAGCTTCGAAAAGTTCAGCAACACGAGGAAGACCGCCGGTGATATCTTTCGTTTTCAAAGCACCACGAGGCAATTTCGCAAGAGTAGTTCCAGCTTTGACCTCTTGTCCTTCTTTTACGGTAATAACAGCACTCGAAGGTATCGCGGCGCGGCGCTTCCCGGACC
>CAYPKB010000141.1:814-2194 GCA_964411185.1 uncultured bacterium | reverse complement strand
AAAGAAGAATCTGCATAGATAGCAATTTGAGGATGGAGTTCTCCTCTGTATTGCTTCACTACAAGCTCAGTTTGTCCTGTTTGTTTATTTACATCTTTCTGAGTAGAAATTCCTTCTACAAGATCTTCATATTTTACAAAACCAGGTTTCTCACAAATAATCGGACTACTATGTTGCTCCCATCCACCAACTTTGGTTCCTTTAGATATCTTATTTCCATCTTCATGCAGGATAGTTGTTCCTACTTCCATATGGAAAGTTTGAAGTGGTTCAATGGATTTGGTTTTCAGGAGTTTTTTATATTCTTCCAGCGTTCTTCCCTCGTCACGTACGATATGAAGAGTCCCATTCTTGTTCAATGTGATCCAATGACCATCTTCATTGCATACAGCACGGACATCCATGTATACGAGAATTCCATCATGCTCAGCAACCAATTCAGGAGTGAGAACAGCAGAAGCAATACCCCCACTATGGAAGGTTCTCATAGTCAGCTGTGTTCCTGGCTCACCAATGGATTGTGCAGCTATGATACCGACAGCCTCTCCTGGCCCCACTCTATGAGCAGTAGCAAGGTTTAGTCCATAACAGGTAGTGCATAGGCCAATTTTACTTTCACAAGTTAGAGCAGATCTGATTTTTACTAGTTCAATGCCAGCATCGTCGATCTCTTCTGCTTGCTGCGAATTTAAGGTGTCACCAGCTTTGGCCAAGATTTTAGTACTATCACCAGGCATATAGATGGTATCACATACTGTTCTACCATAAATCCTATCTTTAAGGGGAAGTAGCTCCTCTTTACCTTGCTTGATCGCTGCCACCTCAATACCATTTAAGGTTCCACAATCTTCTTCAGTGATAATTACCTCTTGGGCTACATCCACAAGCCTTCTGGTTAAATATCCAGAATCGGCAGTTTTTAAGGCTGTATCTGCAAGTCCCTTACGAGCTCCGTGAGTAGAGATGAAATACTCTAATACTGTCAGACCTTCGCGGAAGCTTGATGTAATTGGAGACTCAATAATCTCACCAGAAGGTTTCGCCATAAGCCCTCGTAGAGCTCCCAGCTGTTTTACCTGAGATCTGTTACCTCGAGCTCCAGAATCCATCATCATGAAAAGAGGATTCAGCTTATCCTCATCCAACTCTTTTAGTTGTTGGAATAGATTTTCAGAAATGACTTCTGTAGCTTCAGTCCATATACTAATGATTTTAGATTTCCTCTCACCATCAGTGATAATTCCATCTTCGTATTGTTTTTTGACCTTAGCCACTTTTTTGTGTGCTTCATCCAATACTTTTTCTTTGTTTGTTGGAATTTCTACATCACAGATACCCATGGAAAGAGCAGCCTTAGTTGCATAGGAGAATCCTAAAGAT
>CAYPKB010000141.1:0-804 GCA_964411185.1 uncultured bacterium | reverse complement strand
CTGCTTGTTGCAAGCAGCAACTAGCTCCGACAGCTTTTTCTTTTTCAGTCCATAGTTCTGGAATCCTAATTCTTTAGGAACAATACTATTGAAAATCACCCTTCCAGGTGTTGTTTCAATAATACCGTTGTCGATACGAACTTTGATTCTCTCATGTATATGGATTCCATATCCGAGATCATCACGTCTTCCTTCGATGGGCTTGTTCCAGTTATAACTTCCCGATGCGTTTAGAGCCAACATGACCTCTTCCGGGCTGCGGAAGATTTTCGTCTCTTTATCATTTCGGATGATAATGGGGTCGTACATTAGATAATATAATCCCAAAATCATATCTTGCGATGGAACAGCAACAGGTTTTCCTGAAGATGGCAAGAAGATATTATCAGGAGCCATCATAAGAAGCTTCACTTCCAGTTGCGCCTCAACCGATAGTGGTACGTGGACCGCCATCTGGTCTCCATCGAAATCCGCGTTAAAAGCTGGTGTTACCAATGGATGAATTCTGATCGCTTTACCTTCAATTAAGATAGGTTCAAAAGCTTGAATTCCTAGCCTGTGCAAGGTTGGAGCTCTATTCAATAGGATTGGATGTCCTTTAATGATTTCTTCCAAAACATCCCAAACTTCTTCAGATTTCTTTTGAATTAACTTTTTAGCTGATCTTATCGTATAGACATGACCTAGATCTTTTAATCTCTTTACAATAAAAGGCTCAAAAAGCTCTAAGGCCATTTGCTTCGGAAGACACCAGGATTTTGGGTGGATGAATGTGAGCAATTTCACCTTAAAGAAAAGCGAGCT
>CAYPKB010000140.1:0-4486 GCA_964411185.1 uncultured bacterium | reverse complement strand
GAGCCAATAACAGCATAATCACCCATACGGATAGTGCAGGCAACATCACAAAAGAGTACCTGGATGATTTCGATAGAACCATCCGATCAGAGCTTTCCTCTGTTACCGATCACCAGAATACTCCCTACAACCCCATCTATGCCTACGAAAGAGATGTAACGGATAATATCATCTCTGCAACAACCAATGGACTCTCTACAACCACACAGTATAATCTCTTCAGAAAACCCCTTTTTGTTACTCACCCGGATCTTACCACAACTTGCTATGAATATAACCTTGATGGAACTCTTGCAAAAACTATCTATCCCGATTCTTCTTACCATCTTTTCACCTACGATATTTTTCAGAGAATAACCTCTAAAAAACTCTATTCTCCCTCCTCAGAACTTCTCGAAAATGAGCATTGGGAATATTCCTCTTTCTCCTTAGCTGCTTATAGTAACAATAACGGAGAAACTACCCATTTCCAATATGATGGATTGGGCAGAAAACAAAAAGAAAGCACTGCCAAAAGATCCATTTCATACACCTATGATGATTCAGGCCATATCAGCTCTACTTATGATGATGCTACAGATGTATACCATTATACTGTCAGAGATCTTGTTGGAAGAGTAATAAAGGAGTGGAACGAATACCAAGGTAAAATAGAAAAATGTAAATTCTATACTTACGATGAGCAAGATAATCTCTTAGAGTGTAGGTCAGATGATGCTATCGATAGATTCGAATATGATCATAAAGGTAGAATCACTCTTTACCAAGATCCACTACAGAATCTCTCAAAATGGTCATATGATGATCGATATATCTATGGACAAGGCCAGATAGGAAAAACAAAAACCCTCATCGATCCCAAAGGAAACATCACAGAAGAGCTTAGCAATTCTTTAGGCCAACTCATTCGCATTACCAAATACTCCCCTTCTCAAATTATCCTCTCCAAAGAAGAGTTTTTCTATGACAGACAAGGTAACCAAGTCAGAAGAGACACTACTGTTTATCAAGCAGGTATAGAGAGTAGCAAAATCAGCGTAACATGGGAGTATGATTGTAGGGGTCGCCTTATTCAACAGAGAGAACCCCTGGGTAAGACCATCTCTTATTCCTATGATACAATGGGAAGAAAAATCAGCACTACAAAGCCTGATGGAACAATCATTTATTATTCTTATGATGCAAGAGATAGGCTCATAGAAAAACGATCCTCCGATCAATCCATTTATTACACTTATCGTTATGGAAAGTCTGACCATCCCTTAGAAATTACAGATCATATTCACTCTTTTTCAACTGAAAGACGTTTTGATGAAAGAGATAACCTTCTGGAAGAGACAAATGCATTTGGTCATATCTATACTTGGGAATACGACAATGCCGATAGATGCACCCTTTTTACTCTTCCTGACCAGACTTCTATAGCCTATCAATATGCCGGCTCTCATATGAAGGAGGTAAAAAGAGAGGCTTCTTCTCTCTATTCTCACACCTATGAAGAATTTGATAGCAAAGGGCATGTCATACGGGAAAAATCTATATATGGACGATCAGCCACAACAACTTATGACCAAATGGAACGCCCCATAAAACAGTCGCATCCATTTGGTGATCTATCAGCAAAATATGATGAGATCGGGCTTCTTTCTGAAAAAGAGAGTTATCTGCATCCCAAAACAACTTATTCCTATGACGAACTGTATCAAATCACCCAAGAGAACGGAATTTCTTACTCTTTTGATTCAATAGGTAACCCCTACGGCCCTAATATCATTGTCAATTCCTTGAATCAGCTGGAACAAAAAGAGAGTGAGCAATTCAAATACGATCTTAATGGAAATCTTATTGCTAGAGCAAATGGAGAAAGCTATCTCAGATTCACCTACGATGCATTAGATCGTCTAATAAGCATAGAAGCTCCCTTCCAAAAAGTAGAGTATTTTTATGATGGTCTCGACCGACTTATCCAAAAAAAATCCTATTATTTGGAAGAAAATTTCTGGCAAATAGAGTCAAACCTAGAGTTTTTATATGATGATCGGCAAGAAATCGGAGCCATCTCCCAAGGGAAAATTGAGCAATTAAAAATACTAGGTCTTGGATATCTAGAAGAAATAGGGGCAACCATTGCCATAGAAATTAACAACGAAGTCTATGAACCTATCCATGACCTCAAAGGAAATATTATTGCTATAGCCTCTGACCAAGAAATCATCGAAAAGTATGATTGTAATGCTTTTGGGTATTCATCGACCGTTTCAGCCATCAATCCCTGGCGTTTTTCCTCCAAACGCCATGACAATGAGCTGATCTACTTTGGAGCCCGCTTCTACGACCCCTCTATGCAAAGATGGCTTACACCTGATCCAGCAGGTTTTGCTGATAGCTCTAATCTATATTCCTACGTGCTTAATGATCCCATTAACCGTTTAGATCTATATGGATTAATCTCTGAAGATCCGTTTCATGGTATAACTCCTATGGTGAATTCTATGGAATATCAGTTGCTTGGATTTCATCTTGCTCCCTCTCTGATTCAATTACCCGCTACAAATACCTCCAATATGAAAGTGTTTGTGATGGGTAATGGGGATGTTATCCCCATCCAATTCAACATGACCCATGTAGAAAGCAGCAAAACTTCCTTTATAAAGTCTGCAAACGACAATATTTCAGCTAGCAACAAATATATAAACACCTTCATGGATGTTTGGAATCACCCCACAACTCAAGGAGGGCTACAAGCTTTTGGAGGTATTGCTCAAGCAATGATTGGAAGTGCCGCAACACTAAGTACAGGCGGCCTTGCATCTCCTTTTGGATGGTTTGTCCTTGCACACGGAATAGATCAAATTTTCACAGGAATAAACACTGCTATCACCGGACAACCTAAAACAACCGTAACAGAACAACTTCTGCAAACATCAGGAATGTCACCAGAATACGCATTTTTTACAAATGGTCTCTTAAGTATTGGCGGGTCTATGGGTGGAGCTGCTATGATTGTTAACAGCAAATATATTAATCAAACAGCCCTTTTGACAAGTAATATCCCAAAAAATTGGGAAGCTTGCAATCGAGCATCCTTTGAAAAGTATAAAATACTCCTTCGAACTGAAATGGAAAAACCCTATGTAATCGATCCCAGTCTAAAAAAAATAGTCAATTTCAATTATAGATCTCACGCTGAAATCGGCAATGGAAGTACCGCAGCAGCCATAAGACATGAATTAGCAACTGGAAGAAAAGTTTTTAACAAACTACACTCTAAAAAAGGAAAAGATATGATAAATCTCCTTGAAAAATGGTTAAGAAACAATCCTACAGGAAGATCTGGTGATCGAGCAGCAGCAGAAAACATAATTAAAGATTTGCGGAATGCATTAAAAAAATAAAATGAAAAAAATTACAGGAAAAAATTGTATAAAATTAATAAAAGATAATTTCCCAAATTTTATTTCTTATTGGAATATCTATATTAACGACTTTGGCTCAGACAACGGACTTACTGTTCAAATGATACCTTTTTGCGATTACACAATTGACATAATAAAATCAAAAAATGAAAAAGAAATAAAAAAGATTTTTGAATTCGTTGAATTTCTACTCTGCAATGGTAATGAGTCAGTGCAAAGTGCAATAACCACTTCATTTTTAGAGTATTTAATGAGTAAAGATCCAGATGAAATTCAATTTGCTTCATTCGCTAAGTATCTAGGAAAAAATAGCATTAGATATTGCAGAGCTTGGGATGAATTTACAGGAGTAAAAACTAAAGGTATCTGGGAGGATCAAATATAACGATTCAGCATTAAAAAACCCAGTTTTTGACTTAAGAAAAAAATAAACTTGAATAAGCCTTATGAAAAAAAAACTCACCTACTTAGAAGCTTTCAAAATTATGAGTTGTTTTTTGGAAAATTATTACAACCAAACTTCTTCTGAAGATATAGGACTGTTACTTAGTGAAATACAAATTTTAGAGGATGGAAAAACTGTTGATCCAGCAATGTGGCAAGACTGGATGGATTGTATTCAAAAGTTCGAACTACATGATCAAAAATAAAATCATCAAAGATGCTTTCTTTTTGGAAAAATATGGAATCAATAATCTGGCATGGAGTAAAGATGATGCTCAAAAACTTATTCATCTAATTAGTAAAGACAAAATAGGGATCTTAGGAGGCGATGTTTACAAACTGACATCCACTCTAGAACCGTTGTCTGATAATTGGTTTTGTGAACCAAATAAATCTGAGTCAGACGAAGAGTTCTACGTTAGAAGTAAAGAGGAAGCTTTACGTTATGTAAAAAATTATCCCGTTAAAGAAGGAGAAAGAATTCTATTTTCAATTATCTTTACCGAACAAATTTTTTAGTTATTTCTAATCAAACAAACACAATTTAATTACAAAGAAAACATTGAAGCAGAGATTGCTGTCAAAACAAACAAATATAAATTGTGAAAATAATAACATTTCAGCAG
>CAYPKB010000139.1:0-4504 GCA_964411185.1 uncultured bacterium | reverse complement strand
AAAAAGGCCATTCTTATTTTAAACGGAGAGAAAGTATACCAGCTGGAGATATAAATAAAGTTAAACTACAAAAAAAGAGTGAGCTGTTTAACTAACTCACTCTATAATTGAAAATATTAATTATCAGGAGAAGTACTCCATCTCTGATACCTCTTTATATCTTTTTCTGAAACACTAGGCCTTACAGCTTTGAACGCTTCTTCAAAATCTGCCATTGTTATAGCTAATGGCTGACCCGACATCTCGGTAGTTCTGTCAAAAGCAACTGCAGCAGCTTGATCTACCAACAGTTTAAGATCGGCGCCGGAGAATAATCTCTCTTCCGCCCTCTGAGCTATAGCAACCATATTAACATCTTCAGAAAATGGACGGCCATCAATGTTTTTCTTAAGTATTCTAACTACTGAATCCCCCTTAGGAAGCCCCACATAACATTTAAGGTCAAATCTCCCAGACCTCAGAATGCCAGGATCTATCATCCAGGGTTCATTGGTAGCAGCTATTATGAAAAGAGAACTATTCCCCAATTTTACTTTAAGACCATCGGTCTCAATTAAGTATTGACTAATTACTCTTTTCATAATAGTGGAGGGATTTTTACTTCGTGAAGTAAGAAGACCGTCTACATCATCTAAGAAAAGTACTGCCTTTTTTTCTGAACAAAGTTTTTCAAACAGAAGGGAAATATTTTGTTCGGCTGTTCCAACCGCAGATTTTACTATATCATTCGGTTTTACGTGAAAAAAGGAAGCATCAATCTCATTGGCCATAGCCATTGCCAGCAGACTTTTCCCCGTCCCCGGAGGACCTACAAGCAGAAGCCCGCCCTCTCTCTTTACAGAGAGAGTTTTAGCTTCTTTGGGATAAAGGAAGGGTTTAACCACCCTTTGGGCTACAAATCTTTTAGCATCTTCTAATCCTACTACATCATCGAAAGTGACATCTGGTTTTAAAGCTATAGGCAGGAATTTTTCTTTTGAATCTTTTATCTTAAAACTATCAGCAGTCTCTCGAGAAACCTTCTTCTTGTTTATCCGATTCCAACAACTTCTCGCCACTAAGGCAATTCCCTTTACAAGAAGAAAAACAAACTGAACTACCATAGAGCCCAAAAATTGAACAAGAGCCAAGCCCCACCTTATTGAGGTATGTCTCTTGGCCAGCTTATCCAAAGAACTTGTTTTTCTTCTTCTGGACATTTGCATTCTCCTTTTTTAAGGTGCAGTTATTTTCTATTCTATAGGATATATTAAATTAAAAATTCTGTCAACAAAAGAAAAAGGGGTAATGCCTTAAAAGACATTACCCCTATTTAGCTACCCGGCGTCAGGAACCGCGGCTTCAGACTCCGGTTCAGATTCGGGCGTAATCTCCCGAGGAGCTTGACCTACATCCGGCTTTTCCGCGGGCTTCTGTCGGCCCTCGTCGCCGGATAAGTAGCTCTTGGCATCCTCCAGAAGAGTAGCTCTGCCTTCCCAGTCAATCACACCCTCTTCGGATGCTGGCAGGGAGGAAAGCTTCTTACGCCGGAAAATGTTCCGTTGCTCTGCCTCAGCTCCGCGCTTCTTGAGCTGGCTAACTAATTTTGCAGACTCGCTGGCTTCGCTATCAATGGCCGGGAAATCAGACCTGATAGCCTCTTCCAAAGCGATTCTTTCTGCTTCAAATTGCTCGTAACGGATCTTATCCATAGCGCTCTTGGCTTCACGCTGAAGATCCTTAATGTGTTGCTGGACCTCTTCTACCTTTTGAGCGCCTCTCTGGGTAGTCTCGCGAAAACCGGCTATATGCTGCTCGTTCTCCGCAATCTCTTCTTCGAACTTTTTAGACGCTTTGAGGCGAAAGTCAAGTTCGTCCTGAACTTGGGCAAGAGTGTAACTCTTACCGCTTATTTTAACCTCGGTATCATCCGGTTGGCCTTCGTGCTGTTCAAGAATTTCCACGGCC
This sequence comes from uncultured bacterium, assembly GCA_964411185.1. GTDB lineage: Bacteria > Chlamydiota > Chlamydiia > Chlamydiales > SM23-39 > CAYPKB01. The sequence goes on along the minus strand of CAYPKB010000139.1, from coordinate 2,557 downwards.
CTAGGAAGAATAACATCCCGATTCTTCTTGAGACGATTCCTGAGTTCGATGTTGCTTTCTTTCAAGCCCCTAAGTCGAGACTTGGCCTCGGCAACCTTTACCCAGTAATCTTCCAGTCGCTCGTAGTCGTCCTTTACAGCAGCTTGCAATCTACGGTAGACATGATCGGCGCTACTGACGCTCTCTACCGCTTCTTTCACTCCCTGCCTCACTGCCCCAAAATGCGACATGAGGCCACTGAAGCCAAATACGGCAACTGCCAATACAACAACTACACCGGTGATGATGAGTAGGGTCCTCATTTTTCTACCTCCTGCTAGAGGGTTCTGGCATCTTTCAGATGCCGTTTACTGAAACCAACCCCTTCAGCAGGCGCTTGGAAGTTCTACTACATCTTTCAGAGCCCCGATGGCATATCGCCTTTTTGCCCCTTTGGGGCCTGCCGGACTCTTCTGATGTTTCAAGAGAACCTCCAACCCGCGGAAGGATACACCAGAATCATTTCATAGACGCCTCCTTTCTTTTGCTTGAACCCCAACTTGGCTCTACATTTCTACCAGAGCATCACCTCCTTTCCTTAGACTGTCTTTCCAGAGATTCAATGGATTTCCTTAAGTAGCTTTTGAAGTCTTTGGTGTGTCGAGGATAGATATTAATAACTCTCACTTTATGCTCAGAATAAAATTTCTGTTTAGCTTTCATAACCGCCGTATATTGAGGATCAGAACCAGCCAGCCCCCAGTATTCTATGTAAACATTATACCGAGGAAGGAAGAAGTCGGGGCGAAATGCCTTATCTCCAACTCTCAAAGGCTTTTCGTATTCATACTCTATCCCTAGCTCCCTCAAGGCCTCTGCTATTTCTCTTTCTTTTCTGCTTCTTACCCGACCAGCTTTTTCCCTTATGTGTCTTCCCTGAAATAGGACTGCTGTATCCAGTCGGTCAAGCAAACCGAATATAAACTGATCTATCCTATCCAGTAAACCCTTTAATCCTTTTCTTCTCTGAGAAACAAGCCTAAGTCGGTAATTTAGGCTACCGCCGTAAATCACTCTTCTGTCTACTTCTCTGAGAAATACAACTAATCTGTTAAGCAGGGTTTTTTGTTTTCCCGTTTCTCCTGTTTTCATGCGTTTTCCCTCCTTATTCTTTTGTCAAAGAAACAACTTCTCCTATTTTTCTTTTAGCAAATATTAGACATCTCGTCAAGTTTTTAAATAAAAAAGGGCAGAATAGATCTCTGCCCCTAGATGGGTTAATGTTCCACTACGAAGTAACCATGGCACCACTTGCCCCTATATTTAATGGAAGGATCCCTTGAGACAACCTCCTCGGTGCTACCGTAAACTTTAAGACCACTAACATCTACCTCCTCTATTTTATACTTCCCAGGAGGAAGATTAATCACTTTATAATCATGGATTCCTTCTTCAAACCAAACTTGTCCAGTAGACTCGTTTTGGATCCTAAGATTAGTTTTCCTGAGCCCTCCTTCGTGAGCATCAATCAAGGCCACTGGAACTCCATCTTTGTCGCTAGGAGGAGAATGCTTTTTGAGTTCCGCAATCTTTTTATCTTTTTCTTTTCCGTCTTTCTCGGCTCGAACTAACTGTGATTGAAGACGATTAATCTGATTCGAAAGTTCATTGTTCTCTTTCTGAATCTCCTGAAGCGCGGCTATTTGCTTTCTGAGTTCCGCAATCTTTTTATCTTTTTCTTTTCCGTTTTTCTCGGCTCGAACTAACTGTGATTGAAAACGATTAATCTGATTCGAAAGTTCATTGTTCTCTTTCTGAATCTCCTGAAGCGCGGCTATTTGCTTTCTGAGTTCCGCAATCTTTTCATCCTGAATAACTTTAATCTGTTTCTGCCTCTCCAGTTGGATTACGCTACTTTCTTCGCGCAATCGGGTCATCCTTTTTTTTATTACGTCATTGGCATAATCCTCAACCTGAAGAGCCAAACCTGGTCCGGACTTTACCGCTATTCCAACCATACCTTCTAAGAAAGGCTTCATTCTTTGGGGGTTTGTTTCAGCTTCTTTTCTGACCAAAACCGATAATTTATCAATGATCCTAAGATATTCGCTGCTTTTTTCAGGATCTTTTCTTAATTCAATCAGCTTTTCGACAAACTGATCTGTTTGTTCTGTATTTAACTGGGACTTCTGAGGTTTAGAATCTGGAGACGCTTTTTGACATCCTATCATTCCCAAAAAAACAAGAAAGAAAGTTGCTCCTAAAACAACCGCAACAAAAAGAGTAAAGAAATCAGTACGGAAGTACAGTTTTCTCAAAAACCCTTTCATTTTTGTCTCCTTTCCTTTTTAGGTTATCAAGGAACCACTTTTCCTATCTTTATTTTTAATAAATTATGAGAATTTTGTCAAGTTTTTAGACAAATTTATAAAGGGAAAATAGAAATATCCTATTTTTAGGGATTAAGAAAAAAGCAGAGGCTAGTCCTCTGCTTTTTTCTATGTGTATCTCTCTCTTATTTCCTATTTCAATTCCACTTTGGCTCCTGCTTCTTCAAATTTCTCTTTTTATTCCTTCT
>CAYPKB010000138.1:922-4511 GCA_964411185.1 uncultured bacterium | reverse complement strand
TTTCTACTTTTGCTAAAGCCATGCCCAAAAATTGCATTTTTTTGGTAGATACTTTTGATACAATTCAAGGAATAAAAAGGGCGATTGAAGTAGTGAAGAATGGAGGCAAACATGTCTCTATGATGGGAATACGACTTGATTCAGGGAATCTTTTAGATCTGGGTAAAAAAGCTAGACGTCTCTTAGATGAAAATGGTTTCCAACATGCCCAAATCATGGCAAGTAATGAGTTGGAAGAACATATTATACAGGAATTAAAACAAAAACATTCACCCATTTCAGTCTGGGGGGTTGGCACCAATCTGGTAACTTCCAAAGACCAGCCTGCTTTAGATGGTGTCTATAAATTAACCGCTATACAAGATGAAAAAGGGGTTTGGCGTGACCGTCTGAAAGTTTCGGAAGAAAAAGGAAAGACAACTCTTCCTGGATCTTTGCAAGTCCGAAGATATATGAAAGATGGACTCTATTTCGGAGATCTCTTATATGATGCTAGAGAAAAGCTAGATAATAATCTATCAGGGATCAATATGGAGAATGAAGAGATGCTTCCTTTCAAAGGGAAAAATTTTCATCACCTTTTGATTCCTGTTATGGAAAAGGGAAAACAGGTCTACTCTTTTCCCTCATTGCAAGAGGTGCAAAAGAAGGCTAACGAAGAAAAAAGCAAACTGGCAGCCTCTCATAAAGCGCTCAAACAGGCTAGAAAATATCCAGTTTTTCTAGAAGATTCTCTATATAGGAAACGAAAAATTCTGACTAAAAAAGGACTACAGTGAAAGCTCTTGTCATTGTAGATATGCAAAATGATTTTATGCCTTGGGGCACTCTACCTGTTCCTGATGGAGATAAGATCATTCCCATTATCCAATCGCTCATTCCCAAATTTAAGCATGTAGTAGCCACCTTAGATAGTCATCCTTCCAACCATGTAAGTTTTGCGATCAATCATGGTAAAAAACCAGAGCAAGAGATTGATATACATGGTGTCCGGCAAAAGCTATGGCCTGTACATTGCGTAGAGGATACCATGGGGGCAGATTTTGTCTATCAACTCCCTAAAGAGAAAATCGACTCTTTTTTTCGAAAAGGAACCGATTTTCGATATGATAGTTATAGCGCCTTTTTCGACAATGCAAGAAAACTCTCAACAGGTCTTGCTGATTATCTGCATCAACACCACTTGAAAGAACTCTATTTTGTTGGAGTAGCCACCGAATATTGTGTAAAATATAGTGTATTGGATGCTCTAGAGCTTGGCTTTCCTGTATTCTTGATAGAAGATGGCTGTAAACCAATCAACACTTCTGAAGAAAAAAAGGCAATCCAGGAAATGAAAGAAAAAGGGGCCAGCATACTCCATTCTAAATACATTCTTGCATCATAAAGCTTTCCAAAAAGATCTCCGATTCATATTTTGAGAATATGAACCTCTTTTTCGCTTCTGCTTGCGATCTGAATAATTATATTGTAAAACCGGGCAATGTACTCGCTTTAGAGAAACTAGTCTTTTCTCCCTTCCATGTGGCAACTTTGGTCTTATTTATACTAGCCATCGTACATACTCTTTCTGTCTCAAAAATTACGGCTTGGGCAAAACGGTTAGAAAAGAGACATAAAGAGAAATACAAAGAGTATACTCCGCCTGGTAAAGAGGTCTGTTTTTCCGCAGAGGTGGTCTATTTTTTAGGAGAAGTTGAGGTTGTATTTGGACTGTGGGTGATACCCCTTATTATGACTATAACTCTTTTTTATGATTGGAAAACTGCTGTAGAATATATCAGTACCAGAGATTATACAGAGCCTCTTTTTGTAGCTGTGGTGATGAGTCTTGCCTCTACCCGGCCGATTCTTCATTTAGCTCAGATGTTACTCAAAGGATTTGCTTCCCTCTTTGGAGGAGGCGTACAAGCCTGGTGGGTTTCTATTCTAACAGTTGGACCTATTTTGGGTTCTCTAATTACAGAAGTGGGAGCTATGACTTTATGCGCTTTATTACTATCAAAGGTCTTTTTCTCCTATAAGCCCAGTTTGAAACTAAGTTATGCTACTCTAGGCCTTCTCTTCACAAATATTTCTGTGGGAGGAGTCTTAAGTAATTTTGCAGCCCCTCCAGTCCTTATCATCGCTAGATGTTGGGAATGGAGTAGTCTCTATATGCTCACAACATTTGGAGTGAAAGCGGCTATCGGTGTCATATCCTCTGCCTTATTATATTTTTTCTTCTTCCGCAAAGAATTCGAAAGATTAGAAGCAAAAAGAGAGGAAAAATTATTGGTGGGAGAAGAAAAAGAATATATACCGTTTTGGATTACTGCCGTACATATCTTGTTTATTGTATGGGTTGTTGTACATTCACACTACGCGCCTATTTTTGTAGCCAGTTTTCTCTTTTTCTTAGGGTTTCACAGAGCAACACTGCCCTATCAAAATCAGAATACCATTAGACAACCCATATTGGTCGGTTTCTTCTTAGCTGGTCTAATTATTCATGGGGGACTGCAAGGATGGTGGATCACACCCCTTTTGTCTGATCTCCACGAGATGGCAGTAATGGCCATAGGAAGCATCTTGACTGCTGTCAATGATAATGCAGCTGTGACCTATCTTTCCTCTTTGATTCCCGATTTTTCCAGGGTACAAAAATATGCGATTATGAGCGGGGTAATTACAGGTGGAGGACTTACTGTCATCGCAAATGCTCCCAATCCAGCTGGATATGTTATTTTGAGTAAACATTTCCCGAAGGGGATATCTCCCCTCTATCTCTTTTTGGGGGCTATATTTCCTACGCTTTTATTTTTTACTCTTTTTTCGATGAGGTTTTGGTAGATGCACGAGATTGTTTTATCTCTTTTTCTATCTCTTTGGGAGTTCTGCTATTTATTTTTGCTTTTTCTATGGCTCTGAAAAATTTGGTTTTTGCTTTTTCTTTCTGGTAAAGACGAGATTTGGCTAACCTGATTTTTTCAGGGGAAAGAGGTGCTCTTTCTACTTTTTTCTTTTTACCAGAGCTTTTAAATTTCCGTTGTAATTTTTCTCGTATCCCAATTTTCTTTTGCTTTGGTTCTCTCTCTATTTTTTCTCTTACTTCATTGTGCAAATCGCGAAATTGGGGATGTGTTCTAAGAGAGAATAGCTTTGGGGAAACAGCGCCGAAAATCTCAGTAGAATCTTGCATGCTTCTTTGGGCCTCTTCAATTTCTTCGCGTATTTTTTTATAGGCGCCAAGCTTTTTGTCCATATCAAAAGAACGGACATCTTCTATGAGGGCTCTATGCATTCTATGAATATGCAAGGCCTGTTGTGAGACTACGAATTGACCTCTCACTTCCATGTCTGGAAATCGAAAAAATTGTTTTTTATTCTCTTCGTTACTATCAGCCTCTGCTTCTTCTATGCCGCTTTCTTTCTTTTTTTTCCGGTCCACCTCTGCTTTTTCTTTGGCTGCCTCTTCCTTTTTTTTGTCAATTTGCATCTTTTTCTTTAGTTCTGCCTCTGCTTTTTGTTTAGCTTGCGATTGTAATTCAGAAGAGGGGGGAAGCAAATGGCCTTGATGAAAAGAGGGGAGTGGTTGGAGATGAAGATG
>CAYPKB010000138.1:0-912 GCA_964411185.1 uncultured bacterium | reverse complement strand
GAGATTTTTGGGATTTAGGAGAAACTTTTTTCTCCACTGCAGAAGAAACTCTAGATGAGGGTCTATAGATACTTTCACGCAAACGATCTTTTTCTTCCTGAGAAAATTGTGTTGCGATCATTGTTTGTAGATGATGCATTCTTTTTCTATCAACCTTTATGTCCGCATTTTCATTCCTTAAAATTCTAGAAAAGCGCTTTATTTTTCTTTTAGGTTTTTTTCGAAATCGTGTGATAGGAGTAGGGCGAGGTTCAGGGGTGAATCTATTATCTGTAGCATCAGAAAAAGAACTATCTTGAGAAAGAGCATTTTGATTCTGGCTCTCTACAACCGGCGCTCTATTCCTAATTTTTGGTTGCGGTGCATTGCTATTATTGTCCAAATTCTGAAAAAATTTATTCGCTACTTTCTGATAGCGCTCTCTTGCTGTAAGAGATCCTTCAGTTGTTGCACAGCGGGTTTCCATCTCTTTTTCAGACGGAATGGACCTGGTAGATGAGGAAATGGGGGAGCTCATATTTTTATCTCCTAAAAAAGGCATCCTAAGGGATGCCTCTTCAGTTAGTCATTTTGATTTTCATCCATTTTTGAAACTTGTGCTAATTCTTTTTCACTCTTCGCAATTAGCTCTTCAAATTTCCTCATAGCAGCTCCCTTTCTTTGAACGCGATCTTCCCTTTGATGGTGTCTTTGTTTGTCTCTCAGAAAATTAGCTCTCGTGCGAAAGTCCATTTTTTCACATGCAGCTTTTGTTGACTCATCTAATTGTGGTACTACAGCTGTCTTGCGGCTTCTAAAATTATCAAATAGTCTCTGTAAATTCTTTTCTTTATTTTTTTCTTCCGTTTCTTGTTGTTTACTCTCTACTTCCTTTTCACTTTGGTTTGTATTTTTTGGCTCATTCGAATTGCT
>CAYPKB010000137.1:0-4611 GCA_964411185.1 uncultured bacterium | reverse complement strand
TTGAAGAGGAAAGAAGTCTATCAAAAATTAAATTTAATTAGTGGGATAATCTCATTTCCTATCTTCCTTATGCGATAGAAGCATGCGAAATTGTCTTGCTTGCTCTTATTCTCACTTTTTTTTTGACTCTTTTGGGTGCATCCAATAGAACTCTTTTGGTCGTTTTGAACATATCTGTTCTATGCTCTGCAGCACTTCATAATCTCGAACAGAAGCATCCTCAAGAGATTATTTTAGGAAGCTTTTTGATCATAAGCTCCATCGTTATAGGAGGTCTTTTAGGATTTTATTTACCAGAAATTTCTATCTATTTCTCTTTTCTCTATATTTTTTTTGCTTTCTTTTTGCCAAAGACGACTACCTCTTCTTCTGTGGCTGTTAATGGTCTTTTGATGTTTCTTATCTTCTCATTAGTTCCTTTCCAATGGAGCATAGCCTTGGGGTATTTGTTAGCCGGACTGATCATTCTCATTTTGTTTAGCACTCTGTATCTCTCTGTTAATAAGGAACTGATTCGCAGGCAAAAGGAATTGCCCTGCCATAAAAAATTAGAAATGCGCCAAAGAATTCAGATGACAGCTGTAGCTTTGACTTCTTTTTTCATAGCCTGGCTCATTGTACGTTACATAAAAATTGAGCAAGAGTTTCCTAAGCTATTCTGGATGGGACTATCTGTTGTCCTTATCATACAAGGTTCCCATCAAAGAACCATTCTGGTTTCTATCAAAAAGATTTCCACTAATGCAGCAGGAGCATTGATAGCTATCTTTCTATTTGGCTCTATCATTCCTGAAATCTTTTGGCTGCAATATGGAGCCCTGTTTGTTCTCCTTTTTTGTATTTTTTTCACTGGTTTTTCCTTTGCTCTAAAGACTTTTTTTATCGAAATTTTTGTATTGGGCATGGCTTATCTTTTAGGATTATCACAAGAAGATGTAGCAGAAGATCGATTGCTTCTGACCTTGATAGGAGGCTGTATTGTCGTAGCCGTGACTCTTCTATTCTTTGTGATAAAAAAATTGACAAAAAGATCCTTTTCTTAAGAAGACTTCTTGATAAAAACTTTATTATTTCTTTACGATCTCTCTCTAAAAAACTAGAGGCTCCCCATGAAAAAATTGATCTTTTTCTTCTTCTGTTCCCTCTGTCTTCATAGCGCGGAAGAAGAGGTACTCTCAACTACCAATCATCGGATAGAAACATACAAAGGAGAGCTTCAATATAGTGCTACCACCGGTTTCATTCATGACAACTCTCTTTCTAAAAAAAAATGTAGTATTTTTTATACCTACTATCAAAAACAAGGAAAAAAAGATCCCAACAGGCCTATAACTTTTTGTTTCAATGGAGGTCCAGGGTCAAGTTCCGTATGGCTTCATATGGGAGCTTTTGGACCTAAACGCTTTTTAACTCAAGAAGAGGGGCAAAAAGCGACTCTCCCTAAAAAGTGGATCACCAACGAAGAGACTCTTTTATATGATACCGATTTAGTCTTCATAGATCCTGTAGGGACAGGATTTAGCTCCACGGAAAATCAAGAAGATCTCTCTTTTTTCTGCTCAGCAGAAAAAGATATAGAAAGCATAGGAGAGTTCATCCGTTCATTCCTTACAAGTAATAAGAGATGGCTTTCCCCAAAGTATTTGGCAGGTGAAAGTTATGGAACTACACGCGCTGCAGCCCTATCTGAATATCTCCATAATGAGGGAGTTTTTTTACGCGGTCTTATTCTCATTTCCGTTGCGATTGATCTAACTTTAGTAGATTCAATACCAGCCCATTTCCTTTGTGATATCTTACGCTTTCCCAGTTATGCTGCTACGGCTTGGTATTATGGAAGATTAGAGGAGAATATCGACCTCGAGTCTCTCATGGAAAAAACCAAACGTTTCGCCTTCCAGAAATATTTTCCTCTTTTATTCCAAGGAACTCATGCTGTAAAGGAAGAAAAAGAAAAACTGCTAGACCAACTCTCTTATTACACATCTATTAATAAAGAACATTTCCATCCCAAAAAATCAACTATTGATCTTGCCACCTTTGCCATCACTTTTTTAGAAGATGAAAAAATAGGGTTATATGATGCAAGAATGCACTTGCCTACCCAAGAGTTGATTTGGGATTTTTCTAGTGATGCCAGTACATCTTCTATGTCTGGAATTTTCACAGCCGGGTTCAATGCCTATCTTGCAGAAGAGTTGAATCTTATCAAACTCAATCCCTACCAAATGCTCAGCTGGGAAGTACATAAAAATTGGAAATTCCCCCATTCATTCGGAAAAGGATTTTCCACTTTAGACTCCTTACAAAAATCTATAGAAACAAACCCAGAATTAAAAATCTTTGTAGCCTCAGGCTATTATGATCTAGTGACTCCTTTTGCAGCTGCAGAATATCTTTTCAGCCATCTCTACACTCCCTATCAGAATGTAGAGATTCATAATTATGAAGGAGGACATATGATCTATTTAGATAGAAAGGCCCACCTACTATTGGATCAAGATCTACATCGATTCTTTCAGAAAAAAAGCTGAAATTCATTTGGTAAGAGTAGAGCCATCTTTATACACAAAGGGTACTCTTCGGATAGAGTTACCCTTTTTGATCTCTTTGAGGTCCATTTGCCACTCACAGATATTTAGATTCCTATAGGTACGATAATACATTCGATTATTTTCCAGATCTTTGACCACAACCCATTGGGTAAAATCAAAATCTTTTCCCTCTTTGCTCCGCACTGCCCCATAAGGAATATCTACTGTATTTAGAAGATGAAAAGCCAAATTGACATTTTCTCTTTCAGAAGGTGCAGGCAAAACAAAATCTTTATAAATAGCAATCTTCACAAATCTGGAAGGAGGCGTCCAATCCCCGGGAATGCCAAGAAGTCCAGAACCTTGTCCCGTAGGTGTAAGGACAGAATGGTTAAAAGAAACAGCACTCTTATTTATAGCGCTCAAATTCACATAATTTCTGAGATTCGTAAGGTGCCATTCTAATTTTGGTGCATTGGTCAACACTCCTTGCGGATTATCGATTATATGCATTTTTCTCCCAAGAAACTCTACAGCAATACTATTGCCTTCTTTGTCATGCACAGACAAGTGGATAGGAGGTGTCCCATGAAAACCCTCCATAGGATGAAATAGAATCTGTACTTTTTGTAAGCCTCTTTTGACTTGATCGCAGGTAGCAAACTTACTCAATATCCAACAGGTAAGATCCGTCATATCGAGAATTTTTTTCTCATCTTTAGTAGTAACCTTCGGATATTGTGCGCCTGGAAACCATAAGATGCCTACAGAAAGTCCCTTCTCGTTGAATCCATCGACAACCATGTTCGAAGAAGAAAGTGTAAGTCCAAGAAAACCAAATCTTCCTTTCCAACTCTTTCCTTTTTTTCCATCCCCTAGACAACTTTGATATTTTATACCCCGAGGATAGATAGAGATATCTATAGGAAGCTTTGTGCCGAATTCCATAGACCTTCCACAGACAAAGTGGTTGTTTTTATCCTCTAAAAGAAAATCAGTACAGGCGTAAATAGAGCCTATGGTGAAAAGTAAGAATAATATTTTTTTACCCATCTACTTGTTTATCAGGGATAAGAAATTTTAAGAGCAAGGATTTCTTGTAGAAATGAGTGTAGATAAATATTTCCATATTTCTTATTCCTGGAGAATGAAGAAAAAGAAAATGGGATTAGATAGACTCAGAGCTTCCCATACAAAATACTGTATCAAAAAGAGGCTGCAGAAGAAGAAAAAATATAGTTATCTAAGAGATTTCATTTATGGAGCTGTTGATGGAACTGTGACTACTTTTGCTGTCGTATCTGGTGTAGCAGGGGCTCAATTATCTCCGCTTATTATCATCATATTAGGCTTTGCCAATCTATTCGGTGATGGATTTAGTATGGCTGTGGGGAACTTCTTAGGTACCAAAGCTCAGAAAGAAGAGTGGGAAAAAGCGAAAAAAGAAGAAGAGTTCCATATCTCAGAAATTCCTGAAGGAGAAAAAGAAGAAATTAGACAGATCTATGCAAAGAAGGGCTTCTCTGGAGAGGCCTTAGAAAAAGTTGTAGAGATCATTACATCCGATAAAGAGTTATGGGTAGAGACCATGTTGCAGGAGGAACTTGGCTTGGCGAAAGAATATCCTTCTGCTCTAAAAGCAGCTTTTACTACTTTTTCTGCTTTTGTGCTCGTCGGAACTCTTCCATTAGTATCTTTTGTAATCAATTACCTCTCTCCTACTCTTTTACCAAGCCCTTTTTTACTCAGCTCTTTGTTAACAGGAATGGGATTTTTTATTGTGGGAGCACTAAAAAGTTTTTTCGTAGAGAGAAAATGGCTATATGCTGGTATGGAAACACTCCTCCTAGGAGGAGGAGCTGCTGCTATTGCTTATGGAATAGGAGTTTGCTTGAGAAATCTTGCATAAAGCTATTCTTCATGGAGAAAACTAAATTTGCAGATTACCCTAAAATGACTCAATGCATTGTTATTTACTTCTGCATGTATATGTTTGACATCTACATGTTTGATATGTCTTACGGTTTTTGAAACCTCTTTTAACCCATGTTGAACAGCTTCTTCGATAGTTTTTCCT
>CAYPKB010000136.1:0-4629 GCA_964411185.1 uncultured bacterium | reverse complement strand
CTGAAACATTTGTTTGCCATTCTTCATGGTAAGGTAAGTTTGCTTGAAGAGATGATATGGATACAATTAGTACCTGTAATAAAAATTTCATTTGTCCTCCTTTGATAGAAGGCAGATTGTTTACTCGATTGCATTGTTTTCTGCTAGGAAAATTTTTAGTTGTAAAGCAGCTTTACAATTTCAGTTATAGAGCAGATATTTTTTTCTAATGGGAAGAAAAGCCTTCACATCTTTTTCTATCGATTGTTTGATCTTCCAAAAGGGATAGTTCTCTTCTTTTAGAAGCTGTAGGATTTTCTCGTTCCCGGCTGCTTTGAAAAAGAGAGTTTTTTCTGCCCCCTGGATCCATTTTTTGAATTGTGTAGGGTAAAGACTTTTGAAAAGTCCTAAAAATAGATATTGGACAGTAACAGGTTTATATTGGTTTCCATCTGTTACTTGAATGTAAATTCCTTCGCAGAACTCTTTTTGGTACTGGCCAAAGAAAGGTTTGAAATGAAAGGGGTGAAAGGTAACACCGGGGAGTTTTTGCGCATTGCAATGATCGGCAAAAACTTTAGACTTGAGCCAAGGAGCGCCAATGATTTTAAAAGGAAGCGTATATCCCACTCCAATATTTACAGCTTTCAACTCTCCTAAAATACCTGTGGTAGCATAATAGAAGGGTGTATCTGGCTCTGGGATATTAGGAGAAGGGGGAATCCAAGCCAGTCCCGTTTTGGCATATTCCATGCCACGTTTCCATCCTTCCATAGGAATAATGGTTAACTTGCATCCTATTTGATACTCTGCGTTGAAAAGAGTGGCAAGTTCTCCTATTGTCATTCCATGACAGTAAGGAATTTTGATATATCCTATGAAAGAGCGGTATTTTTCATCTAAGGTAGGACCATCTACTACTAAACCACCCATAGGGTTGGGTCTATCCAAGACTATGATCTCTTTTTGATATTTGGCAGCCTCTTCCATGAGATAGTAGAGCGTGCTCTCATAGGTATAGGATCTTGTCCCTATGGATTGAATGTCGTAGATAATGATATCTATCTTATCGAGAATCTCTTTGGTAGGCCGCCTTTGCGTTCCGTGTAGGGAGAAAAGAGTAATGCCTCGATGATTTCCATGATCGATTAACTCTGCTGCATGATGACTTCCTCGCAGACCATGTTCAGGACAAAAAAGAACGCTAACATGGAATCTAGGATCTTCCAAGAAAAGGTCAATCGTAGATTTCCCTTCGCTATTCTTACTTGTCTGGTTGATTACCAGTGCAATCCTTTTTTTCCGAAAGTTTAGAGGGGGTTCTTTTTGGAAGAATTGGTCTATACCTAAACTTACGGTAGAGAAAAGAAAGGAGGGAATGAATAAAAGTAGGAAAAACCTCATAAACAAAATTGGTATGCTATGCTATAGCTCATTGTAGATAGAAAAGGTATTTATGAGAAATTCTACCTCACCATATTTAGAACAAGCAGAAGATCTTCTTCGAGAAGTGGCAGGAAAAAAGCTGACAACGGAAGAGAGAAAAAAACACTCCGTCGAGCTTGCTTCATATATTATCAGAGAATCTGACAAAGAGATTACACGAGAAGAGAGAAAGGAACAGAAGAAACTGGCCGCAATGATGCATGATCCCATAGGAAAACCTTTTTCTGTGGCGCTAACAGATGAATGTTTTCGCTCTTCCAGACCTTTTCGTGTCGCGGATCAAATGGTACATCTTCTTGAAACCTATGGAATACCCTCCTTTTTAACTCCTTTCCGAAAGCTTCAGTTATTCCTTTTTCGCATCTTTGGCAAACCTTTTGCTCCTATTCTTGTTCCTTTAGTCATTAGGGGGCTTCGCAAAGAGGCTTCAAAAGTGATACTTCCTGCAGAGGGTAATCAGCTTTCCAAACATATTGAGAAGAGGAGAGAACAAAAGGTACGGATCAATGTCAATCATTTGGGAGAGGCGATACTAAGTGAACAGGAAGCGGAGAGAAGATTCCAAACCTATCTCAACGATTTGGAGGGGCCGATCGTAGATTATATCTCGATCAAGGTCTCGACAATTTTTAGCCAGATCAATTTCATTGCTTGGGATGACTCTTTGGAAGAGATGGCAAAAAGGCTACGCATTTTGTATAGGGCCTGCAAAAAAAATCCTGTTACTAAACCAGATGGCACCAAAGCCTATAAATTTATCAATTTCGACATGGAGGAATATAAAGATCTCTATCTTACTGTAGATCTTTTCCGTAAGATATTGGATGAAGAGGAGTTTCATGATCTTCCTGCAGGTATTGTCTTACAAGCCTATATCCCCGACTCTTTTCCTATCCAAAGAGAGCTGACCGAGTGGGCCCAAAGAAGAGTGGAGAGAGGAGGAGCTCATATAAAAATACGAATTGTAAAAGGGGCCAATCTAGCTATGGAGCAGGTGGAGGCATCTATTAGAAATTGGCCTCAGACTCCCTATACTTCCAAAGTAGATGTAGATGCCAATTTCAAAAGAATGGTCAGCTATGGAATGGATCCAGCTCATGCCAAGGTAGTTCACCTAGGGATCGGTAGTCATAATATTTTCGATATCAGCTTTGCCATGTTACTGCGAGCAGAAAATCAGGTGGAACCCTATACCGAGTTTGAGATGTTGGAAGGGATGGCAGACCATATTCGAAGAGTGGTACAAGAACTTGTGGGAACGGTTTTGCTTTACTGCCCTGTAGCACGCAAAGAGGATTTTCGTTATGCAATAGCCTATTTGATACGAAGGCTGGATGAGAACACGGGCAGTGAAAATTTTCTCAGACATCTATTCTATTTGAAACCGGGTAGTAGAGATTGGGAGTCGCAAGTCTCTCTTTTTTATGAAAGCTGTTCGGAGATAGATACCATCTATGAAGGCCCAAGAAGAAGCCAAAACAGAAAAAAACCCAATGGTAAAAAACCGTTAGAAGAAACATTCGACAATGAACCTGATACCGACTTTTCTCTTCCTCAAAACCATGAGTGGGCCAACCAAATTCTGAAGGAATATAAGAAAAAAAATTTTGATCCTCTTCCCAATGTCATTGCAGGGGAAGAGATAAGAAAGAACCAAAAAGGAAAAGTCATTGATCCTTCCTATCCAGGCAAAGAGTTTTTCTCTTATATGATTTCAGGAACGGATGAGATCGAAAGAGCGGTCTCTACGGCTAAAGAGAGAGAAAAACAATGGTCTCAAGTCTCACTTCATGATAGATCACATATGCTCCAAATTGCAGCCCAGCTCTTTAGAGAAAGAAGAAAAGAGCTTTTGGGCGTTATGATGCGGGAAGGGGGAAAGATATTTACTGAATCGGATGTAGAGCTCTCTGAGGCGATTGATAATATCGAATATTATCTACGCATGATGCGAAAGTTCGAGGGTATGAAAGATCTGGAGTTCAAACCTCGTGGAACAGTTTTGGTAACACCTCCTTGGAACTTTCCTGCCGCTATTCCGACAGGGGGTGTGGCTGCAGGATTGGTTACGGGAAATTGCGTTCTTTTCAAACCGGCACCGGAAGCTGTGCTTACAGGGTGGCATTTAGCCAAGATATTTTGGGATGCAGGGTTTTCTAAAGAGGTGCTTCAGTTTATCCAGTGTGAAGATGAACCGGTAGGCAGTTCCTTAATCAAAGATGAAAGGATTAATCTTGTAGTTCTGACAGGTGCAACGGCTACAGCAGAACTTTTTTTAGAATTGCGACCAGGGATAGAGCTTGCTGCTGAAACAGGTGGAAAAAACAGTATGGTTATCACCTCTTTGGCTGATAGAGATCTAGCCATTAAGGACCTGATCCATTCTGCTTTTGGACATGCGGGACAAAAATGTAGTGCTGCCTCCCTAGCTATACTGGACAAAGAGTTATACGATGATGTCCATTTCATCAGACAAATACGAGAGGCGGCATCCTCTTTACATGTAGGTCCAGCCGATGATCCCACTACAAAAGTGCCTCCGTTGATCCGGCCTCCTTCTGAAAAACTCAAACGAGCTATGACTACCTTAGAAGAGGGAGAATCATGGCTTTTACAACCCAAAGAAGATCCAAAAAATCCTCATCTTTGGACTCCCGGAATTAAAATGGGGGTGCGTCCAGGTAGTTATACTCATTTGACAGAATTTTTCGGTCCTCTTTTAGGCATAATGCGAGCAGAATCTATCTCCGATGCAATAAAAATTGCCAACCAAGTACCTTACGGACTTACGGCAGGGCTCCATTCTTTAGATGAGAGAGAACAAAATATTTGGGCACAAAATATAGTAGCCGGGAATCTCTATATCAACCGAACGATGACAGGGGCGATTGTAAAACGTCAGCCTTTTGGAGGATGTAAAGCAAGCTCTTTCGGAAGAGGAGTAAAAGCAGGAGGGCCTAACTACATCCGAGAGTTTTTAGAAATAGAACAAAAAGCTTTGCCGAAAGAGAAAAAATCGATTGGTGAAAAGGTCAACCATCTTTCTGAATTTTTACATGATTTAGACCTAACTGCTGATCAGTTAGGAAAATGGTATGGATCGATTGCCAACTACTCTTACTGGTGGCATGAGATGGAGAAAAAAAGAGATCCCACCAAATTGATTGGGCAAGATAACTTTTTTTACTACAAACCGAGGAAACA
>CAYPKB010000135.1:0-4692 GCA_964411185.1 uncultured bacterium | reverse complement strand
GTTGAGATAAAATCCAGACCCTCCTACTACAATGGGCACATTGTCTACCTCTATAATTTCTTTGAGAGCTCCCCTAGCTGCATGAAAATATTGCACTACGCTGAAAGGCGTTTGAATATCTACGATATCAATGAGATGATGAGGAACTTCTCTCCTCTCTTCGGGACTTGCTTTGGCTGTGCCTATATCCATGCCTTTGTAGACTTGCATAGAATCGGCAGAAATGATTTCCCCTTGTATCCACTTAGCTAATGTTAAAGAAAGTTTTGTCTTTCCAACCGCTGTTGGCCCCGCAATGACAATTACTTTTTTTTTTCTACCGAAGAGAGAAACCTTTTCTTCCAGAGGATAGTAAAGCGAAGAGTGAAACAGAGAACCTGTAGTCACTTTACACCTTGGTTTGAAGGGCTTTTTTTTCAGAGGATGCAATATGCAGTTCTTTATCTAGTGCTGCCATTTGCAACATATCTGAGACCTCATTCTGTAGAGAGAATAAGATAAAAAGCCCACCTAATTGTTCCATTTTTTTTCTATAGGCTATTAGAAGCCTAACACCTGTAGCACTGATATGTTCTACTTTTTTCATATCAAGCAAAAGAAATAGTCGTTTTTCTTCTACAAGCATATTCAGCTTTTCTTCTAAAAGAAATAGAGTAGATCCGTCAATCCTGCCTGTAAGCCTAAGGACAATTTTACTATCATATCTTTCTAGCTTGATATCTAATCCAGAGGGCATCTCTTTTTATGCCTCTACTTCTTGTGTGCTATTCGCAGCAATCTCTTCAGAGCCTAGTACAATGATATCTACTTTTAGACCCAACTTAGTTGCAATAGAGGTAGCAAGTGTTCGGATAGAACGAATGACTCTTCCGTTTCTTCCCACAACTTTACCAATATCAGCTCCATCTACTTTGATTTCAATTAATACTCGCTTTTGACCTTGGGATTGCATTACTTCAACACCCTCGGCGTTCGATACAATATTTTTTACCAGGTATTCCACAAATTCTTTCATCGAGATTTCCTCCATTTAGGGAATATTAATGACATATCTGCTCTTTTTTTTCCATCAGACTGATCAAAAACCAAAACTCTATAATTGATAGAAGATAGTTTAATTTATAATAGAAAATTAAATTAAAAAATTATATATTAATTAATAGGAGTTATTAAATTCATATTAATTTCCCAATACTGATTATAAGTGTTTTAAGGTAAAAAGGAATGTATACAGAAGCAATCAAAGAGCTCGCTGAGAATCTGCATCTCATCGTTGGATATGATGTACAAGACCCTAAAACTCATGAATTTACATTTCTTTTACTCATTATGATCATGCAATTGGCAGAAAGCGCCATTTTAACTCTAGCAGAGGAAAGTTCTTTAGTACGAGACCTTTCTGACATACGCGATTCTCTTTTATGGGGTTCTCTGCGTACCAAAAATGTAGAAGAGAGGCTATTGGAAATATTGAAAAAAATCCAAGAAGAGAATGCAAAAAGCAAAATTCTCTGTTCTATGGTAGAATTAGAACACTTGGTCATAGTAGCCCCCTCCCACGACAAGCACTCTGTCACCTTTGAACTATTCGAGGAAAAAATCACCCCCTTACGAGAAGCTCTACGAAGCGATTTGACCTCTATCGAGGCCACTTGGATGTATAAAACCTTAGAAGAGGCTAAGAAAGAGATTCTTGCGAACCAAAAAACTCCTGATGAAGCCTTAGATATTATTTCAAAACAAGCTATTAAGATTTTACGTGGTGGTCTGTAGAGAGGAATCTATAAAATCTAGATAAGGCTTGTGTGCCTTTACAATAGGTATTTGCAGAATTTCAGGCACATCATAAGAACAGTGTTGAATAATGACCTCTTGAATTTTTGGGAATTTGTCTGTTCTAGTCTTAAAAAACACTTTCACTTCCTGCGCCTTCTCCACCTCTCCTTCCCAGAGATAGATGGAAGTAACTTTAGGAACAATATTGGCACATGCGATTAGCTTTTCTTCTAGCAAAAGAGAAGCAATAGAAAGAGCCTCTTTTTTCGTATCAGAGGTCCATATAACTAAACAGGGTTCATTTTTCCACAAAAGCAAGTTCTCCTATCCTCATATCGATTACTTTGGGAGCAAAGGTTATCTCTTGGCTTAACTGCCCTAACCTCCTCACCTGTTTTCTGTAATCCTGATGTATCCTTTCTCGTAAGACTAAAAAATTTGCTAATTGCTGGGAATAGTTTTTATGACCCATCCGTAAATATTTTGGGAAATGAAGTGTTACCTGCTTTCCCAGCATATCCATATCAAGTTGATCTGATAGCAACAAAATAATCTCTCTTTTTCCCAGACTACGGTTCAAGGCTCTAGAAAGATCTATTCTTTTCATCTGTAGAAAGGGATAATGATCTAGGAGCATTTTTAGATCTTTGTATATTTGCCACTTTTTTCCTTCTAACTTTTTTCCAAATATCTTTTTTTCCTTTTTGGGAAGCCCAAAGAAAATTTCAGTGAGATTCTCTTCTTTCAAAGCGGGAAATAGCACCCCCTCTTTATCAATAACATACCCTTGAAAATCATATACTTTGGCAATAGGTTTTCTCAACGTAAGATCGACATAGATACTCTTGGGAAAAATTTTGCTTACTTTTGCTTTCTGAATGAAAGGCGAATGAGATAATTTTTCTTCTGCTTTTTTACAACTGAATCCATAGAGGCTAGTTGGTTTGTCTTTTGATAAAGATAAGAGTTCTGCTAGGTAGGAAAAGGGAAGTTTTTCTTTTTGAGGACCTGTTTGAATGATAGAAGTTATAATATACTTTGGATCAGAAAGTTTGCCCTCTTTCCATTTCCAGTAACCAAAGCAGATAGCATAAGTAGTTCCGGAAATGACAAGAGTGGATAACCCAATGATCAAAAGAGCACTTCGTATTGTCAGTTTTTTCGATTTTGAGCTGGCTCTAGGAGATGCCATGGATATTTTTCCTTACAGGGATACTGCAATCTCTTTTCTTTTTTGAAAAAGGGTTGCTATTACAAGATCGTCAAGATGAGCGGAAAAGCACCCCTTTTCTTTTTCCCACATCATAGGATATATGCTTTTCTCTCTGCAACCAGGGATAGGGTTTATTTCGTTGAATAGATAATTTCCCTGCCCGTCTAAGAAAAAATCTATCCTCGCAAAACCACGGCACTCTAAAATTCGGTATACCTTTCTGGCTAGATCCTTTCCTTTCTCTATCCATTCTCTTGGCAACCTGGCATGAGTGGTAGCCTCAACCGCTTCTGCTCCATATTTTTTTTCAAAGTCATAGAACTCTCCATGAGAAAGAATTTCACCTGGATCTAATATTTTCACGGTTTCATAGCCAAAAACAGCAAACTCTATCTGCCTTCCCTGCACCTCTTCTTCGACAATGACAAAGGTATCATGAGAAAAAGCCTTATGAAAGGCTTCTTCTAGATCATTTTCCTCTATGACTCGATAGACTCCAATAGAAGAACCCAGATGAACTGCTTTTACATAGAGAGGGAAAGAAAATAAGGCTTTCACCTCTTCTAAACATTTTTCTTTTTCCTCTTTCCATCTATAGATGGAAAAAGAGAGAAAAGAGGCCGTCTCTATTCCTTCTTCTTGCACTACCGCTTTGGCCCATCCTTTTTGCATAGAAATGGCGCAAGAGCGATAACCACATCCTGCATAAGGTATTCCTAAGGTATCTAAAAACCCTTGGATCATCCCATCCTCTCCACCAGGACCATGCATAATAGGGAGAGCCACATCTAAACTCCGTAATAAAGTGAGTTCTTTCGATCCCAACCGATCTCCTTCGATAGAATCGACTTCAGAAGGCGTACCCCATTTGCCAGACTTATCTATATAGAAAAGGGATAGGTTATACAATGTTTTAGATAGATGGCTTTTCACATGCTTTGCCGATGCAATTGAAATTTCATGCTCCTCTGACCTGCCTCCAAACAGGAGACCCACTTCTAATGGTTTTACCTTAGGTAAGTTAAGAAGTATCTCTTTGGCATAATTTGTGATATCTCCTGCTCCCATGAGACAAAGAATGTCATGAGGTTGCACATGAGTAATAATTTCTGATGCCAACAGATCTGAAGGAATAAAAAGAGCGTCCATCTCTTTTGCTAATCTTTCGCTTTCTATATCAGGGATGGGCATCTCTCCTGCAAGATAAAGATCGGTAACAATGGTTTTGTCTGCTAGTGAGAAGGCTGAGAGAAACTCATCCCACAATGTTTGCAAACGCGATGCTCTATGAGGTTGGAAAAGAGCTACCACTCTTCGGTAGGGATACGCATTTTTCATAGCCTCTAATGTAGCTCGAATTTCTGTCGGATGATGGGCATAATCATCAAATAGATCAATTCCCATCTCTTTTCCCTTGTGCTCCATTCTTCTTGCGATTCCTGGGAATTGACTCAGCGCTTTTTGGATCTGTTTTGCTTCTATATCCAAACTCAAAAGCAGGCAAATAGCAAAAGCAGCATTCAATAAGTTGTGCTTCCCAAAAAGAGGCAGTTCCCATTGGTAATATTTTTTCCCCTGGAAAGAGAAAGAAAAGAGAATCTTCGATTCCTCTTGCTTCCAATCAAATAGGAAAAAATCTGATTTTTCATGAAATCCTACAGAAATACCTAATGGAGAGAGAGTCCTAAGATAAGAATCTTCAT
>CAYPKB010000134.1:0-4734 GCA_964411185.1 uncultured bacterium | reverse complement strand
TTATTATAGTTTCGAACATTTGGTAAAATTTTTCTGAGAGATCATTAAGCTCCTTCCAGGAAATTAACAAACCATTTTGAGAATCATTAATCTTTTTTTCATAGTCTAATACGAACTGACTATTTTCAAATTGGGGAGTTCCATCTAGAAATAACATACACCATTGGAATGTATCTCCTTTATCAATCACTAATAATATGTCCCTCAAAGTGGGATTAAGAACGTTTTCGTCCCCATCAGATATTTCAATACCATATGTTCTCATTAATATTTCCAGTTAGTAACAGGTTCAGGATTTTTAGATCTTTTTGGAGTTCCTCCAGTTTTATTTTCTATATATGGCGATGTTGATGTGGATTCGGATGTTTCTCTGGTCTACGATGGTCTGTAAAATCGATATCACACACATTTACCATTCGCTCGAGTATATTGAGTAGAAGAACCCTTTATTATATTTTTTCTGGTATCCATTCAATTTTTTCAGCTTCGATTTCAATTCTATTCACATCTGTACTTTGAATTCTTGGAGGAAAATTTCTCCACTCGATTAATAAAAAAACTTTATTCTTTTCTATTTCAAAATCTAAAATGTTTCCATCATCATATTTCATTCGAAAAACATCCTCATATTTTGCCCCGTCTAAGAAAAACCTTTTTATATTATAAAGATTCAACTTTCCTTTGAATGTATTAGAATACGAGAGAAATCTTTGATCGAGAATTAAACTTATGTCTTCTATAACCGAGCTTTCAAGGGAAAAAGATATATTATTTCCTGAGTGGATAATATCATTTACATAACCATCATGAAAAAAATCTGTATACTTCGAAATATTCATTTTCTTATCACCTTAATCAGGAGGATACAAATGAGATTCTGGACTATTTCTTGGAACTGGATTATTATTTGCATCTAAATATTCGTCACTTCTATTTTTTGAATTGGGATTAAAACGATGCCAATGCGATTTTTCTCTATGACCTTGTCCATTAGGTCTAGCTTCATCATGACGAAGCTTTTCTCCTGTTTTTTTATTTTCAAATGTCCTATGTCCTTTTTTTCCTGCATTGGGGTGAGTAGTTTCTTTCCACTCTGACTGTGTCAGCAAATCATCCGGATTGACTGGTAAACTTGGATCAACACTTCCTGATTTAAAGAAAGAATTAAAATTATCCTGCTCTTTGGATGTAGGTATTACGTAAAATCCATTAGTCCAATGTCCTTCGGGAGCATCATCATAAGCAAGTTTTGGTTTACTAGAGAAAGAGAGGTCTTGAGCTTCTATGTTAGCTCGCATCCATCCATCTTCTATCAAAGCCATTCCGGCTCCTAATTGTATTCCAAAGCCTATTGTATAACCGCCACCGGATGCTATTTCCAGAACTCCTCCAGAAATAATTAACATTCCTCCTGTGAAAATTTCTCCTAGCCCAAAGAGATATCCACCTAAACTTTCTCCATTAGGATCATAATATTTAAAAGGGTTATTAAAAACATATTGATAAAGATTTGAGTGATCAATAGCTCCCAAAGGATCAGGAGTCAGCCACCTTGCAGTGTTAGGATCATAAAAACGTTTTCCAAAATAGATTAATCCAGAAAAAGAGTCATATCTCTTGCCAACATAGGCATAAGGGATCTCATCCGAAAGAGATCTACCAAAAGGATCCGATGAATTTCTATAGGTCACATCCTTGTTTTCCCAATCGATAAGTTTTCTTATGGTATTCTGAACATCTACTACAGACGCAAATGGTTTTCCATTGATCTCAATAGCAATAGGAGCTTTAGAACCTACTACCTTAAGCTCTTTGATCTGACCCTTTTCGAAAGATCCTATCTCCTCATCTTCTATGTAAAAATAAGAGGTAGAATCAGAAGAGAGCCTTCTCCCTAAAGCATCATAAGTAAACTGTTTTGTGCCTGCTCGAATGAGTTGGTCGAATTCATCAAAGATAAAACCGACTCTTATCAAATTGCCTTTGATATCATAATAAGCATCTTCTAGCTGATTGAGATCATCAATGGCAATTTTTTCTCCATTTGTTTGGATACAGTTGTAATGTTGGTCGTAGGCTGCCTGAAACTTGCCTTCTTGTGAGATGAGCTGTGAAGCATCATCATATGAAAATTTACACTCCCCTTTTTGGATCAGATTGCCTATTTCGTCATATTTTAAACTCTCTTCAAAATAGGGACTTTTTTGATGAATTCTTCTTCCCATCTTGTCATAGGTATAAGATGTAGCGAAAAGTCCTGACTCAAATAAACAGTTTCCTTTTGGATCGAACTTTTCATAATTATGGGAATAGAGTAGATTACCTTGGTTATCAAACCTGGTTACACTTTTTACAAATGGCCCTTCATATAGATAGCCTATCAGACTCTCGTCAGGTAAAGTTCTTTGTATAGGTCTATCCCAATCATCGTAATTGCTTGTTATTATCAATCCGGTATCAAGTTCTTCTCTTAGTATATTACCAAATGGATCTAGCTTTCTTTCACAGCCGTTGCCTCGGATAACTCTTCCTAAAGCATCATATTGGAATTGACGAGACCCCATGCGTATCATTTCTCCCTGAATATTATATTCATAGGATATGACACTGCCATCAGGCTTCGTTTCAGATAGAATCTTCCCTCCGGGGGTATAAAACCAATAAGTAGTTCTTTTTCCTGCTTCACTCATAGAAGAAAGATACCCTTCCGGGGTATAGGTATAGGTGAGATGGTCTTGAGAGATCAAACGGTGGGCTTTATCGTACCTGAATTCCTCATGAAATGCGTTTCCAATATCTCTTTGTAAAAGAAGTCCATGGGCATTAAATATTTCAATAGTTTCTACTCCTCTTGGATCGATAATTCTTTTAACTAAGAGACGGTCCCCTTCTTCATAAGAAATAACGGTTTTTTCTCCTTCCTCATCGATCTTTTCTACTAAACGCCCAAAGGGATCATAAGAAAAGAAGATAGGATCTCCTTTAGAAATAGAGTCAATATTTCCTGAGGAGTCATAGGTGAAGTTAGTCTTGAGAACTCCATCTATGTTTTTTTCTATGACTCTTCCTAAAACGTCATTGATATAGCAAATCTCTCTTCCGGACTTTCTCATACATGTCAAAAATCCTAGGGAATCATAAGAAAATTCGGCGACTCTGTCTGCTACTTCTTCTTTGGTTTTTTGTCCTGCTAGATTATAGGAATAATAGGTGGAGATCCCTAGAGGGTTTTTTTTCTCGATGAGATGATAAGCATCATATGTAAAATTTGTTTCGTAAGCGCCTTCCTTTTGTGAAAGGAGGCGTCTGAATGGATCATAAGAATAACTGGTTATGAGGCCATCTGGATCTACTCTTTCTATAAGAAGACCATTAGGTGCATACTTATAATATTCTTTTCCCCCATCAGGATAAGTAATTTCTAATGGATCACCATTACTATTTCGTTTGATTTGTATTGTAGCTCCATAGACATTTTTTCTTTCCACCTCTCTGCCCCAAGGATCATAGGTGATTTCTTGGCAAGATCCATCTTCCTTTATCAGAGTGGGTTTTCCATGAACGGGATGATAGGTATAGTGGGTTGTTAAACCTAAATAATCGGTTTTTTCTATTAACTTATCAGAATTGTTATATCGAAAGCGTGTTTCATGATTCCCTTCTTTTTGGTGAGTCAAACGTCCTTTACCATCAAATTTTCTTTCGATGGTAAGACGATTAGAAAAAGGGGTTACTTGGATAGCTCTGTTTCTTATGTCATAGGTGTAGGATGCCTTTTGACCTAGAGGATTTGTCTCTTCAAGAAGATTATCTTTGGCATCATAGAGCTTTTTAATAGAGTAAGTAAATTTTCCATCTGATCCGAAATGATCTTCTCTCGAGATATTTCCAAATTGGTCGTAACTGTATCCTGTTTTATGGATTAAGTTTCCATCCCAATCTTTTTTCTCTGTATAACTAATTCGGTGGAGATGGGGTCCTTCTTCGTAGAGATGGAAGATAGTGATAGTTTTTCCCACCTCTTTTTGTTCGATCAGATTATTGGCCTTATCATACGTGTAGAGTGTTTTTCGAATAGGATTTCCATGCATTCGAGTGGTTTTAGAAAGCGGTAGATGAGTATCTTTCAGGTAAGTGTACTCAACTCCAAGTCCATCATCTCTTTCCTCTGAGATAAGTCTATTTTTAGAGAACCTGCGTTTAATCGAAGAGGTACCGGAATCTTTTATCTCTTTTTCTAAAATTGGATTACCAGATTGATCACAGACATATATTTTTGTAATAAGGATATTCCCATCTCCGTCTTTCGTTTCCACTTTTGAGATATGCTGTTTATGGTCATAGCTGAATATTCTTTGATTATAGAGCTTGCCTTCAAACCAGTTTTCTAAACTGGATAAAAGTAAGCATGAATTAAAACGATAGACAACAACAGTCCCACTAGGATAACTAACTGCTGTGGATCCTCCCCTTATTCCAGCAATAGGTGGGTCATAGGTAAACGAGATAGTTGATGAAGGAGTAGAAAAATTTTCGATGCGTGCTAAACTATGTTTTTCCTGAGAGTAACTACAGGAAATCGGATACTTTAGTGTATCATAGGAAGTAAGGAGCGTTCTTTCGTTGTAGTGGGCATGATGGTTATAAACCGGATTATTTGCCTCTGTCATCACATTGAAAGAAAACCGGAATTTTTCCGTACGTTTTTTTCTTTTGATTTTTCCTTCGATTGCT
>CAYPKB010000133.1:0-4764 GCA_964411185.1 uncultured bacterium | reverse complement strand
CTTTAATCCCTTTTCCCATCCGGAAAGATACATCTGGTGAAGTTTTTTTCCAGATGGCTCTAGAAGATAGAGATTTAAGGATTGTCCCATATCGATCCATTTCTGTCTTTTTGCAGCGCACTCTACAAGCCATTCTGGATCGATATCAAAAGCGGTTGGAAAGAGATCTTTGATCTCTTGTGGTATACGCTCTATCTCTTGGATAACCCCATCAAAATATTTGAGGTCATCTATCATTTCATCATCCCACACACCATGCATTTTGAGTTTTTCTACAAGATGTCTGTTGGTAATAGTAAATTCTCCGGAGAGGTTAGATTTGACAAAAAGATGTTTATATACAGGCTCGATGGAGGGAGTAACCCCGGAAATATTAGCAATGGTTGCAGTAGGGGCAATAGCCATAGTATTGCTATTGCGCATACCGTGCTGTTTCACATGCTCTCTGACAAGTTCCCAGTCCATGGAGCTATTTCGATCAATAGTAAGCTTTTCACCACGTTCTTTTTCTAAAAGATCCAAAGTATCTATAGGAAAGATGCCTCGATCCCACTTAGATCCTTTATAACTGGAATAGACACCTCGTTCTTTAGCCAATTCAGAAGAAGATAAAATGGCATAATAAGAGATCATCTCCATGCTACTATCAGAAAATTCTACTGCTTCCGGGCTAGAATAGCTGATACCCATTAGATAAAGGGCATCTTGGAATCCCATCAATCCCAATCCTACAGGCCGATGTTTGAGGTTAGAGTTTTTTGCCTCTTCAATCGGATAGAAGTTGATATCGATCACATTGTCAAGCATGCGGATAGCTGTTTTGATAGTATCTTTCAGCTGCTCTTCATCTAACTTTCCATTTTTGATATGTTTAGCCAGGTTAACAGATCCTAAGTTGCAAACAGCTGTCTCTTCTTCAGAAGTATTGAGCAGGATTTCCGTACAAAGATTCGAAGAGTGAACTACGCCAACATGGTCTTGCGGAGATCGTATATTAGAAGGATCTTTGAAAGTAAGCCATGGATGCCCCGTCTCAAAAAGCATGCTGAGCATCTTTCTCCACAGTTGCATTGCTTCCACGCGCTTGAAGAGTTTGATTTTTCCTTCATCTGCCATTTTTTCATACTCGTGATAGCGCTCCTCAAAAGCTTTTCCATATAGATCGTGCAAATCAGGTGTATCGGAAGGAGAGAAAAGAGTCCATTGGCCATTTGCTTTTACCCTCTTCATAAAAAGATCAGGAATCCAGTTAGCGGTATTCATATCGTGTGTTCTTCTTCTTTCATCACCCGTATTTTTTCGAAGCTCTAAAAAGTCTTCGATATCTAAATGCCAGGTTTCAAGATAAGCACACATAGCTCCTTTTCTTTTGCCACCTTGATTGACTGCTACGGCTGTATCATTGGCAACTTTTAAAAAGGGAATGACTCCCTGCGATTTTCCGTTAGTTCCTTTGATGCGGGATCCGGTAGCTCGCACGTTTGTCCAATCGTTTCCAATTCCTCCAGCCCATTTGGATAGTTGTGCATCATCCGAAACAGTTTTGAAGATATGATGAAGGTCATCCATAACCGTTGAAAGATAACAAGAGCTCAATTGAGAATGGTTGGTCCCCGAATTGAATAGGGTAGGGGTGGAGGATACGAAGTAAAATTGGGAAAGGAGATGGTAAAATTCAGCAGCTTTTTGATTTTTCTTTTCACCTTCCAATAGAGCAAGCCCCATCGCCACTCTCATCCAAAAATATTGAGGTGTCTCCAATCTTTTTTCCATATGGTGGATGAAATATCGATCATATAGAGTTTGCAGGCCTAAATAGGTAAAAGTATCATCTCTTCCTAGATCGATCTCTCTTGCCAAATAGTCCAAGTCGAAATCCAATAATTTGGGATCCAACCTCTCTAAAGAGACCCCTTGCTTGATATACTTTTGGAAGTGGGAGATATGTTGTTTTTTTAAAGAAGGATCAGAGGCAGATACACCCATAGTCTCTCTATAAATCACATCCAAAAGAAGTCTCGATGCTACTTTCGAATAGATAGGATCCTTTTCAATTTTACATCTGGCAGCATAAATATTCGAAAGGTCCAACTCTTTTTCTTTCATTCCCTCATAAAAGTTTAAAAAGGAAGAAAAGACAAGATCATCAATATCTACCTCTTTTTCGATACCTCTGGCAGCAAATGCAAATTTTGTCCGAATTTGTCTTTCGGTAATGGTCTTTGTTCCATCATCTGTTTGAATAGAGATTTTTTTATCGCTCTCTTCTTCTGTTTTCGTAGGAGTGTAGCTTGGTTCGTGTCCTTCTTCTTTTTTAGCTCTTGCCAAGATGAACTCTTTGGCCGCATCGAAATGCTTTTCAGCCATCAATTCTTCTTCTATCCAATCTTGGATGTTGCGGACATGGATGATCTCTTCTTGAGCAAAGTTTTGGGTTGCCTTTTGTGTCACTTTTTGTGTGATTTTTTCAATAGCTTCTAGTATCTCTTCCGGAGTTTGTCCCTCTAAAGATTTGCATCTACGAAAACACCGTTCAATAGAAAGGGCGATTTTCATCGGATTCAAGCGAACTTTTGTCTGCCCATCATGTCGGAAGATTTTGATGTTTTGCATTTCTCGTTTGGCTTTTCTCTGTTCGCGGTAGAGAATGTATCCTCTGGCTACATCGTGGTAGCCTTGTTTCATCAAAGTCACTTCCACAAAGTCTTGTATTCCTTCGACAGTAAGGCAAGTTCCTTTTGAAGCCAGTTTTAGGAGGTGAGCTACAATTTTTTCTGTCAGTTTATCTACTGCATCTTGCAAATCTTGTTCGAGTGGTTTGTCCTGAGATCTCTTTTTGACATCTTTGAATGCAGCTTCAATAGCATAATGGATCCGTTCCTTATGAAAAGGAACGAGCCTGCCATCTCGTTTTACTACCGTAAATTGAGTCGAGATGTTTTTTCTGTTTTTTGTCTCTTCCGCTCTTTTCATGCCCTCTCCTAGATGAAATTTTCTAAGTGGTTGATTGTTTGATTTCTACAATATATTGTAGGGTTTCGCCTTCTCTCACACTATATATTGTGTTATAGATTTTGTCGTCTACAAAAATTTTTTTTTCTCATTTTTGGGTTTTTACCTTCCATAAGATCATCCCTGTTTGGATAATTCTTACTTCTGCTAAGCTAAAGGGAAATGAAAAAAGTTAACCTGCTTCCCAATTTAATTACCGCATTTGGTCTGGCTTGTGGTTTGTATGTCATATTCAAAGTCAATATGATCGAACCGGGATTTGGAACCTATGAGGTAATGCTTACCTCCGCTCTTTTACTTTTAGTAGCTGCAGCTGCTGATTTTATCGATGGGGTAGTTGCAAGAGCTTTCAAAGTAGAGAGTGAGTTTGGGTTGATGTTTGATTCTTTGGCAGACACAGTATCTTTTGGGTTGGCCCCCTCTGTACTTTTGCTGAAAAGCCTATCTTTGCAGCAAGGAACATTTCTTTCCTTCTTTGCAGCAGCAGGAGCTATGACTTATTCTCTATGCGGAGTATTGCGTCTTGTTCGCTATAGTGTACATGCTGTCAAAACAAAAAAAGATCTAGTAGAGGTATCTTCTTCAAAAGCTGGTTATTTTACGGGCCTTCCTATTACAGGGGCTGCAGCTGCTGCCATTGCAGCGAACCTTTTTTTACTCTCTCCTGTGGTACACAGTTATTTTGCCATCGACCACTTCACCAGAGCTATTATTTTAGCATCGGTAAGTATTTTGTTGGGATATCTTATGGTAAGCAAATGGAAATTCCCCAGTTTTAAAATGTTGCATATACGAATACCCTCCTTTCATCTAGCTTTTCTCACGGTTCTTTTTGCTATTTTTATTCTTTATGGGATTTTCCACTATTTTTCGATTGTACTTGCCATCTTCTCCTGGGGATATATCTTAGTGGCTGTCACACTCTCTTTTATTCGTCTGATTACAGGAAAAAGAGTGAAAAAATTGGAGGGTTTTGAACCCGGTGATGATGATTTGGATGAGTTAGAATAGATGGAACTAATCATTGCAATATCATTTCTCCTGCTTATTTTTTTTCTTCTTCTCCTTATGGGGAAATGGTGGATCCAAAAAGAGTTCAAAGCGATTTCTTATGATCTTTTTCAACAAAATGCGAAATCTTTTTTAGATCTAGCGACGCAAACCCTCTCTCAAGAACAAGAAAAAACAACCTTGCAATTTACTCATAAAGAAAAATCGATCAACCAAATGATTGATCCCATCAAAGAGGCGCTGCAAAAATTAGAAGGGGAAACAAAAGCTTTAGAGCAGAAAAGGGAAAAAGCTTTTGTACAACTAGAAGAGCAGATCAAAGCTCTAGTACGATCAGAAGAAAATTTATCCAAAGAAACATCCTCACTAGCAAGGGCTCTTAGTTCTCCCACTGTCAGGGGCACTTGGGGGCAAATTCATCTAAAAAGGGCGATAGAACTAGCCGGACTCATAGAACATTGTGACTTTGAAGAACAAAAAAGTGTTCACACTGGAGAAAAAATACAAAGACCGGATCTCATTATCAATCTTCCGGGAAAAAGGACTATAGTAGTAGATGCTAAGACACCACTAGATGCTTATCTAGGAGCAGTTAGCGCCGAGAGCGAACCCGTAAAAAAAGAAAAACTTCAACAGCATGCCAAAGCTTTAAAAAAGCATGTACAAGAACTTTCGGCCAAAGAATATTTCAAAGCATTTCCTACTATGGAATGTGTCATTCTATTCTTCCCAACGGATGGA
>CAYPKB010000132.1:0-4791 GCA_964411185.1 uncultured bacterium | reverse complement strand
CAAATCTTTCATCTCGCAGCAGTGTGAGAAGAAGTTCCAACTCCTCTTTTTTCTGAAAATGGAGAATCAAAAAGGGAGCAATATATCGTAGTCCGCCTCTTTTACTATTAGCAAGCTTATGAAGAATTTTTGCATCCACATTGTCATGAATTTGTATAAATGATTGCGTAGCAAAAGCACGCTCTTCCTGAGTTATTTTCTCAGATCCAATCAAATCCTCTAGAGGGCGAAGCAGATCTTTGATTTTCATCACCCCTATCGCCTTCAAAAGCTCCAACCGGACGAACCAAACCTGTTCCCGATAAAAAAGCTCTACTATTTTGTTTTTCAGTTGTTGGTCTTGATAGCTACAAGCAAGTTGAATGGCAATAGCTCGTAAAATAGCATTGGAATCATCCATCAAAGATAAAAGATAGGGAACTGCTCTAGCCCCTTTGGTAGAAAAAGCTCCCAACATTGCAGTCAATCTTACGTTGTATTGGGACGCCAATTTTCCCTTTTCTAAAAAGGACCAACAGAGCTCTTCCAAAAGAGAAAAGTCATCTTCATACAAGTCACGGTATTTGATGTATTGCTCTTTCGCTTCACTACTGCGTTTCAAACCAGCTAAAGCTCTAATATAATAAGAATGAAAGATTTCTGAATCAGGATGCTCTGCTAAAGCTTTTTTTGTCTCAACCAAAGCGCTCATTGGATCATCAATTGTTAAATTGGCGACGATTCTTCGAATATAATTCTCTTCAAATGCGAAGAGAGTAGAAAAAAGAGTGAGCAGCAGAAAAATAACCATTACCCAAGCTATAGCATGAAAGAGATCCCTAAGAAAAGAAATTTAGGCCAATTTTTCTCCCATAGATCCACCTCCTAAAAGATGGAAATGGAGATGAAATATAGTCTGCCCTGCCTCTTTTCCATTGTTAGTTACCAACCGGTATCCTTTCTCTATTTTCATTTCTTTTGCAAGAATCTGGGCTGCTTTAGCTACCTCCTGTAAAAGATATAACTTGTCCTCTGGGAGCGATTGCAAATTGAGAAATGGTTCTTTTGGGATAATTAAAAGATGAACAGGCGCTTGAGGATGAATATCTTTGATCACAATCAAATGATCATTTTCCCAAACAATTTCCGCTGGAATCTTTTTTTCGATAATTTTAGCAAATATAGTATCACTCATGATTTTCTCTTTGATGCAAAATTTGATGCAATGCTCGCATGGCATCCTGTTTGGTTTTCCAAATAGATATGAATCTTCCCTTATGGCAAAAAATAGCTCCCTCTATCCCTGTAATCTCAGCAAGCTCCTTCTCGTGGAGGCCTGCCCATTCCTCGGGCAACGGACATCTAACTTTCATGCTTTCTTCCATAGAGGGTGGTATTCCTCTGAGTTTCCAATGAGAACCTGTTGGCATAATGACAAATTCAGCCGGATGGAGTTTGCCGCCTAAATGGAAAAAATTGTCCATCCAAGGAAGACTCTCTTCAAAGATAAGGACGTACGAACTATTGGCCATACATTTCCTCACCTTTTCCCTAAAACCCTTAATATATTCATGTCGTTTTTTGATTGCCTGCAGATGGAAAAGGGCAAAATCAACAGCTCTATGAAATCCCTCATTAAAATCATGGGCTGTTGCATCATAGGATATGGGGGCATAATTGGATACCAGGTGAGAAAAAGAGGCAACTCCTTTGGGGGTTAGTTCTATCCCATTATCATGAGCATCAACTCCGATAATGAGTTGTTCTTGAAAAGTGGTATACAACTCTGAATCCATTTCTCCCCTCTCTTTGAGATAAAGAAGAATCATTCCTGCAGAGCTCATTTTTCCTTGGTATTCTGATTGATGATGATCAAATCTTTTGATAGAAGGGTCATAAACACCTCCTACATCACATACAAAATCACAATATTTCAAAGATAAAGGATCTCTAGTCCTTTTGATTTTATCTCTATCTATTAAATCGCATAGGAGCAACAAGGCACAAGCCGTGACCTCATCAGCATGAAATGTACCATCATGAGTACCAAGACTTCTGGGGATAATCTCTTTCTTTTTTTTCATTTTTGCACTTAGAGAAATAGCCTATAGTAATAAGAAAAAACAAAATCGTACATAAAAACCTTTTTTTTCTATTATTCCGGTATATGGAAAGTTATATCACCATATCCCACTATGATCTAGTCACTCCTGATGGATATATAGAAAAGATTGAACACGCAGAGGGAAAAATATCTGCCCTTATTTCCATAGAGCAGATATCTCATCATTTTGTTGGCTTTCACATAGAGGAAAAACTTCTTTTTTTTAACATTAAAAGCACTCTTGCTCAGTTAGGATTGGAAAGTCATACCAAAGCTCTCTCCCTCTTTCCCAAAAAAGGGAAAGCCCAAGTGGAAGTAGAGATCATTCCCCTCAACGACATAGCCAAAGAAATTGCCGATTTACTAGACCTAGGAATGTATATTGGTAAGTTATTTGCACCTGATCCTGATAGACGCGTCAGAAATCCAGACTATCTTTTTCGTATGTTTGGAAGAAGCGATCGACTGGGAAGACCCTTACTATCTCTGGGAGGATTTCATGAAAAAGAAAAGATCATTCTGGAAAAAATGGAGGGAAGAACTGTTGCTTTTCTTCCTCTGAAAAATGGAACTATTTCCTATGAACCAACTATCCTCGGTTTTCTTCCTACACTCCTCAAAGCTCTAAAAAATCCCGAAATTCAAACCAGAAAGCTGGTCCCCTTACACCAGAAGTGGAACGAAGGAGGTAAAAAAATTCTCAAAGATGAATTTTTATTAGTTAAAACAGCTCCTTTACATGTACGGACAGTTTTTGCCAGAGTAGTGAATGAGCTTCTTCCGAAAGGATATCATCATACCTCCGCCTCGATTTTGCAGCCTGATACACTTGCTTCTGGTGATATTTATGAATTATATGGGAAAAGCTCTCACTATCTACACCAGATCCCACTAGAGTTTTATACTCTAGAACCTCATAGAGAGCATGTCTTTTTTGAAGATAGAGATCAATTGCAAGCCTCCATAGAAGATCCAAAGGTACTCTTTCAAGCTTTTGCAACAGCACCCTCTCCCAAGGAGTCTCACGCTGCCGTTTTTGTAGTAAAAGGAGAGCAGTTACAACATCTTACCAAAGATCAGTGGATCATGAAAGATCCAGAAAAGCACCCCTTTCCTGGACTGGATTATCCAGCCAGACAAATTCACTTGGTAAAAAAATATATAGAAAATCAACCATCCTACCCTTTTTTGAAAGCTATTGAGGATGGATTGATCACCTCGCAAGGTATTCTTCTCACTAAATATTTTCCCACACCTCTTTTGAAAAGAATGCTACTGAGTGATTTAGTGCAAAGATGTCTGAAACAGATTTACTTTCAATTTCCATCCAGAGAGCATGATGAATTCTTTTCTCATGAAGACCGAAGTTTGATGCTCGACCTTGCCAAATTTGCTATCCCCATATTTTGGGTAGATCCAAGATCTAAGCAACTCTTGAAGTATGTCGTCAAACCCGGAAGAGATGCAGGCATGTTTGTTCCGCTTGCTGCTGCAGAAGAATTTGTCAAATCTACAACTTTCGGTGTATATGGTTCCAATCTGGTAGAAGGTGATTTTCAGAAGGAGCTCAAAAAGCTCTTGCAAGGAGTTTTACAACTACGAGAGAGTGTAAGCCACCCTCTTCTCTCCTCAGATACTCCCCTTTCCCTAGTTACAGGAGGAGGCCCCGGTGCCATGGAAATTGGCAATAAAGTTGCCACAGATTTAGGCATCTTATCTTGTGCCAACTTGATAGATTTCCGATTAAAAGAAAAAAGCCCTGTAAACGAACAGAAGCAAAATCCGTTTGTTAAGGCAAAAATGACATACCATTTAGATAGATTAGTGGAAAGACAAGCAGAGTTTTATCTCGACTTTCCCCTTTTCCTCATTGGGGGAATAGGTACCGAT
The DNA here is from genome assembly GCA_964411185.1 of uncultured bacterium. Lineage (GTDB taxonomy): Bacteria > Chlamydiota > Chlamydiia > Chlamydiales > SM23-39 > CAYPKB01. Next base: position 818 of record CAYPKB010000132.1, on the reverse strand, counting down.
TTTGAATTTTCTTTAGAAGAAGTTAGAAGAAAGGTAGGAGCACAGGCGCCTACTCCCGTTTTACTGTTCGGTCCTGTAGAACATTGGAAAGAAAAAATAAGCTCCCGGTTTTCCTGCAATCTCAAAGCAGGAACCATTAAAGGTTCCGAGTGGGTCTCTAATTGTTTTTACTGTATTCAATCAGCAGAACAAGGTCTATCAGTCTACAAAAAATTCTTCGAAGGTACCCTCCCCATCGGCAGTGATGGCCCCATATATCCACTGGGTTTTGTCCCAGTGGAAGCAGATGGCTCTTTTTCTCCTTGAGATAATTGCAAAATCCGTGCAACTTTTTTAGTACAATGTTGTTATCTATCCGAAATCTATCAAAAATCTACACACCCAAAGGAAGAGCTCCTATTCATGCATTGCAAAAAGTTGCACTTGACCTATACAGAGGGGAAATTTTTTCTCTGTTAGGTGTAAACGGAGCTGGAAAAACCACTCTTTCTTCGATCATTGCCTCTTTACATCCTCCATCTTCCGGAGATGTTTTGTATGAGGGAAAATCCATATATTCAGACATTGTCTCCTACAGAAAAAAGGTTGGCTTTTGTCCTCAAAAACCTAACTTAGACCGAACATTTACCTTAGAAGAAAACTTGCTATTTTCTGGCCGTGTCTATGGATTTTCTAAAAAAGAGGCAGAAAAACAGAAAGATTTTCTTATCGAGCAGCTTTCATTAGAAGAGTATAAGGATTCCTTCGTCGATTTTTTGTCAGGTGGATTTAAACAGAGGTTTTTGATTGCAAGGTCTTTGATGCACAAGCCAGAACTG
>CAYPKB010000131.1:0-4809 GCA_964411185.1 uncultured bacterium | reverse complement strand
AGTAAACCTCTTCCATCACAACCTCCTAAAACAAGGGCCCCTAACCGATCGTCTAATTCAGTTGCTAGATCTGGTAACCATTCCAATACAGTAAACGTTACGAACAAGAGCCCAGATCAAGTGGTACCAAACTCTTCAAAGGACTCTTTTTCTGATACCTCACCTATCCAATCAACCGATCAAGACGATGAAAGAGAATCTGAAAATTCTCTGGATAATCAGGAGTTAAAACAACTCTTTGACAAAGAAGAGTTTGATCAGTTTATGGAAAAACTCGGTCATGAAGTGAAAGTGAATCCTACAGAAAGAGAAAAAATAGAAAATCTTCGATTAATAAAAGATCTCATCCAAGAAGATTTACTAAACCTTTCTCAATTGGCAAACAATCTTATGCAAGATCCGTCTTTTGTAAGGATGACATTAGAAGACCGGATCTACAAAAAATTATATGGTCATCTACAAGGGGTAGTAGAAAAAAACAATTCAGAAGAGATCTGGTCGTTAGTTGATTTTGTGAATCAATATCACTTTCACCTCTTAGTCAGTGAAAACGTGACAATGAGAAGGCTACTTCAACCTATCATGAATATGCTTCCATTTACACCTCATGCAAGACTGTTGGAAGATAAAGAGAAAGCAGATGCTATTCTCAAAGAAGTACTCTCTGAACTGAAAACGTTGAAGCAGGTTGAAAATGAAGGTGATTTTCAAGATGTCTGGGACTCCTTTCTTGCAATATTAGAAGAACTAGCTACCGAAAAACCGCTAAGAATACAACAAAGACGAGCCAAAGAAAAAAAACTTCTGGATTTTTGTCGTAAATGGCAATTTGCACTTTTAGAAATCACAGATAAAACGCCTATATCCAACCTTATGAAAAGGTTTTTTCAAGTATGGACTAAAGAAGATTGCGAAACCTCTTCCCCTATTCTGTATGATTCCACAAGAACCCCAGAGTTTTATTATTTTCTCATTCCTAAAGCTCTTTCAGACCAAACCAGTTTAGCTAAAAATCAAAAAAGATTCAAAAAAGTTAGTGCTGCTATCAACCGAATTCATGATGGCGATGATAGTTTTACACTGGATAATGATGAACTAGAGTTAGATGAAAAATCTTTTTTCTCCGCGCAAACGATCTTGTATGAAGAAAAAGAGACATTTGTACGGTTAGCTAGAGGATTTATAGCAGAAGAGGCAACCTCTCTTTCTTTTAAAGAGACCCTTTCTACTCTATTGCCTCTTTTCGAAAGCCATATGGATCCTAATTTTTTTATCTTATTTCTACATTGGTTCTCCCAGCAGACAGCCCTAAAAAATTGGATAACGAAGAAGATAGGTGAGTCTAGTGATGCAACTATAAAAGAAGTGAGAAATTACTTAGAAATACGAAATAAAAAAGATCTACCTACTTTGTCAACTTCAGCCATCCGCCTAAAAGATCTACATTATCTGCAAGAATTCTTTGATTTTTCGGAATCTTTTATGAAAAGTCTCGAAAAGGGTTCTATTGAAAAAGTAGAAAGAAGTCTCGCTTCTTCTTTTTCGCATAATGATCCTCAAACATTGCTCAAAACTATTTTCTCTTTCTTTTTACCTAACAGATGGCGAAAGGAATTTTTAGACCGTTTTTTCGAGCATAAAGAGACTCTCTTTTCTTTTGTACAAGATAAGGCTCCAGATTCTGAACTGATTAGAAATTTCAAAAGGATATTGCAAGATACTTTACTGGAAGATAGAACCATAAACAAACTGGCTGAGATAACAAAGAATGTAGTAGCAAAAAATCATTCAGAAGAAAAAAAACCCTCTTCTATTGATAAACACCTTTCTTCTTTCAGGGAGTATGCACACTTATTGACCTTTTTCCATCCGTTCGCCGTTAAAGTAAGAGAGCTTATGGAGTGCATTACCTATGTCACATCTTCAAGAAGGTTCCAGGCTCAACTTATTGCAAATGAAATAGCCTACTCCCAATACAACAAATATGCTGAAGCCATATCTTCCCTATTAAAATGTGATCCCGAAGTACGCTATTCTATCGAACCCAAAAAATCCCAAGAAGATTCAGAGTCTAAGGAATAGCTATTTTTCCTAAAAAAGCCATTATAATCTCTTTTGAGTTCTGAAGAGGCTTATGCTATAAAACCACAGAAACTATGATTTTTTCGGTTTTTTCTTCTACCCATTCTGTTATTCCCACTTTCACAAATATTGGTAGGTTCTTTTTCGAACCTGTGGAAAAGGTAGCTAAAGAGACCATTCGGTTGATAGCTTGCCTCTTCTCTCTCCCATACATCATGCTGTGGAATTTCTATGCTCAGCAGATGACAAAAGAAGCTGATCAATCTATAACGCTTGCCAGTACTATACTTTTTTGGAGATCGAATCTGTTAGCAGCGGTGTATATAGCTGTATCGGATTATTTTGACTGCCAGTTTCACTCTACCTTTATAGATGCTTGTTTGAAATATGATCTCCCTCTTCCTGAGACTAAACCTAAAAGAAAGCTATTGAGAGAATCATACGTTCCAGCCCAAGATCAACCCTCTCAATTAGAAATGCAGGAGCATACCTGCCAGCAAAGAATAGAAAAACCAGAAAATAAGAAGACTCTTTTCTATTCCATAGAAAGGCCTGCTTTCAAAGATATCAATTTTTCCTATTCTGTTGAAAATATCTTGACCAAATTTTTCTCTTTGATCCAAGAATTCTTATATCCAATGGAAAGATCACAAATACGAGATATATTGGATCCTACTTCATTTCTGGAATATCTAGAAATAGATCAACAGGAAGCTTTTTTACATTTTCGTTCTAACTTTTTTTGTTTTCTTTCCTTGTTGAAAAAAAAAGATAACGAATCGGAAAAAAAAGATATCGAATATCTCCTCCTTCTTTTCTTTTTTTGGTTAACTGAACATAAACAATTGAAGAGTTGGATAGCTATCTGGATAGAAAATTTAAGAAAAAAAGATTCTTGTGAAGATAAACAAAGACCCGATTTTATACTTTTTTACAAGAAGGTGCAAACTCTATCTGAAGAAACTCACTTTGAAGAATGTAAAGATGCTACCCTTGTTTTTTTTCATAGAAGATCTCTTCCGAAAAAGCTTATTCCACTCAGACAAAAAATCATAAAAACAATCACCATTCCTACTAAAGTGATAACTATTCTTGAATCAGAACTATTCCATCCCTATAAAAATTCAGAACAAAAAAAATGGCGACACTCAGAGACTTCGGATTTAAAATCTATTGAAGATCTCCCACCTTCTTTCACAGAGAAAGATCCTCTTTTTCTTCAGGTGAAGAAAAAAATAGAAAGGTCCTTTCCAGAATTACGGATCACTCCTAAAAAACTAGAAAAAATCTTATTTGAGAGATCTAAAGCAAACCTACCAAAAGAATTTTCTTATAACCTCTGCCTTCTTACGAAAAATAACTTTTCTTATTTTATTATGCAGTTTCTCGATGCATATCCAAAGAAAAAGAAGCGAAATAAAGAGATAGAAGAAGAGAAAAAAGCTTAGATTTTTTCTTTCTCCATAGAATGCACTTCGCGGGAAGCTTGCAGAAAATACCAAACAAGCCCTCCTATTGCTATAGTATAAAAAGCTGGAGCAAAGATGAGATGAGTTTTCTGAAAAAGCCAAATAGAGATTGCAGAGGCAGGGGCTCCTATCCATTGCGCTCCTAGAGAGGATGCAAGGGATATGGTTGTACTTCTAGTATCTGGATCTGCCTTCTCCAGAGCCCAGGCATAAAAGGGAGCCGCAAAAGCTGTTCCGAAAAAAAGAAGAAGAAAACGAACTACCACTACTAGCCAAATAGAAGAAAAAGAGAGAAGAGAAAAAAGAGGAATGCTACATAGCAAAGTGCCGAAGAGCCCAAACCGCAAAATCTTTTCTTTTCCATAGACCATGGAAAGATATCCAAAAAAAGGAAGTAAACATAGATCCGCAAGCAATAGATAGCTATTGATTTGCAATAGCAAACTCTTGGAAAAAGAGGTGATACAAGGTAGGTATCCGTTCAAAAAAGTAAATGAAAAGGTAAAAGTAAGATGAGAAAATCCTGCGGCAAAGGCAATGGCAAAAAAAGATCTCTTCGTAAGGAGTGAGCTAAAAGATATCTTTGAAGGATTACTAATGGGTTGCACCATTTGGGAAAAAAATTTTTTTCTCAATAAAAAAGCTATGATTCCGACGAAAGATCCCAACAGGTATAAAATCCGCCAACTGATTTCTATATCACTGTAGGCAGCCAATAGGGAACTCAGAAAAGAGGCGACAAGTATCCCTAGAATAGTTGTGGCATCATACAAAGAACTGAAAAAACTTCTTTTCTCTTTAGGGCTATTCTCAAGAAAAAGAATAGCACCTCCTACAGATTCACCTGCGGAAAAAAATTTCTGCCCTGATTTTGCAAGAGCTAGAAGAATGGGAGCCACCATTCCCATTGTCTCATAAGTAGGTAAAAAGGCGATGAGACAAGTAACAATGGAGGTACCACTAAGAGATAGAACAAGAGATTCCTTTCTTCCTACAGTATCTCCTACCCATCCAAAAAAAAGGGCACCTAAAGGGCGAGCAAGAAAACTTAAAGGTATAAGCGCATAGGTAAAAAGAAGAGCTGTAGTAGGAGCTACAAAGGGAAAGAAAATAGGAGCAAGAAAAGGAGCTAGTAAGGCATATAGAGCCGTACAGTAATGCTCTAACAGATTTCCAAGGGCAATGGCCCACTTTGCTTTCATTTCACGCTCCCTACGCTAGTATAACCTAGATCAGGTCCTAAGAGTTGATAGCTATA
>CAYPKB010000130.1:0-4830 GCA_964411185.1 uncultured bacterium | reverse complement strand
TAGTACGAAAGGAACAAAAATTAATCAAAAAGAATATCTATTTTCCATTGTGATTAGAGTTCTTTCCATTATTGCTTGGCTTACATTCTTCAAGGATTTCTTGGCACCATTGAATTTCTGCTGTTTTATTTTTCATCTCTTTATAAGAGCGTTTTTTCCATTCTGTAAATGCATCTCCTTCCTTTTTCTCCCAAATATTTCCTAAAGAAAAGAGCATCTCTAAAGAAGCAGAAGAAAAATGTCTTACCTCTCTTTTAAATCTCTCGAAATCGGTACGTAAGGAGTCGATCTCTGCATGTAGCAAGGTGTATTCTTGCTCTGTTTTTTTAGATGTTGAAGATAGTTCTTTCTCATCTTTTTTGACTTTATACATATAAATTAAAAAGAAGAAGACCAGCAGTATGGTAAAAACAGTGGTCCAGTGATAAATGGAAAAATAGCTAAAACCAGAGATTCCGAAAGAGGAAGCTAGGATAATCCCTAAGCTTACTCCTACTAGTAAGAGCAATAGAGAGGCAATAGTAGAAATTAATTTTTTTGACATAGTCTTATTTGAATTTCACTGTAGGGGAAAGAGCTCTTTTCTTCAATCATCTCCTCACCTATTCTTATATCTGAAGGAGAGGCTTTAATATGGCATCTATAGATCTACTCAAAATACGTGGCGGAAAGCCGCTACAAGGAAAAATAACAGCACAGGGTGCAAAGAATTTAACTAGTAAAATCTTGGTCGCCTCTCTGATTTCTGATCAAAAATCTATTTTTTATAATGTTCCAGACATAGTAGAAACGGAAATCACTTTGCATTTGTGTCGTGAAATTGGTTCCGAATTTACATGGGACAAATCTAATAAAACGATTGAAATTGAGACCAAAGAGATCAAAACTGCCTACATACCCCAAAAATATTCTGGCGCCAACCGCATTCCTATTCTTTTACTGGGAGCTCTTCTAGGAAGGTCTCCTCAAGATGTTATTGTTCCTACAGTCGGAGGAGACAATCTAGGATCGAGGCCTGTAGACTTTCACATTAGTGCTCTAGAAACATTAGGAGCAAACATTGAATACAGAGAAATGCAGAAAGAAGGGGCCTATTTTGGTCAGGCACATCATGGATTGCATGGCGGACTCATCTCTCTGCCCTACCCTTCAGTAGGAGCTACAGAAAATGCGCTATTAGCCGCATGTAGAGCGAAGGGGTCTACCACGATTATAAATGCAGCTATAGAACCTGAAATTATAGATCTTATTCTCTATCTACAAAAAATTGGAGTGGATATCTCCTTTTTATCCGATAGAACCATTCGGATTGAAAGCTGTGAAAGATTTCTTCCTACAGAACATTATATTCAGCCAGATAGAAATGAAATCATCTCTTATGCTCTTGCAGCTATAGGCACCAAAGGTGAGGTGTTTATCGAAAATGCAGATCAAAAAGATCTTATTAGTTTCCTGAGCTATTTGCGTAAAATTGGAGCTGGATTTCGAGTAGAAAAAAATGGAATGCATTTTTTCTATGAGAAAGAGCTACAAGGAAATTTCCATCTTGAAACAGATGTGCATCCAGGTTTTATGACAGATTGGCAGCAACCTTTTGTAGTTCTTCTAACTCAGGTAAATGGACGCTCTGTCATTCATGAAACAGTCTATGAAAACCGTTTTGGATATGTAAAAACTTTAAACGAGATGGGAGCCAATATTGTCTCCTATACTCATTGTCTAGGTAACCATTGTCGGTTTGCCCACAAAAACCATCATCATAGTATTGTCGTTGAAGGAGCCACACCCCTCCTTTCCAAAAAAATAACGATTCCCGATTTAAGGGCAGGTTTTGCCTACGTTATGGCTGCTCTCATTGCAAAGGAAGAGAGCACGATTGCAAATGTCCATTATCTAGATAGAGGCTATGAAGATTTAGTTGGAAAATTATCTCACTTACAAGCTGACATAAAAAGAATTTCTTTAACCAAAGAAAGAGAAAAAGCAACTGTTTAGATTTTATATCTTCCTAATTATACTTTCTTGTATGAAAGTTCTATGGAAAGAAATAATAAGAAAAAATTTTCGCAAGTGGGAATCTTTAGCAGATTTTTTAGAATTAGATGAGAAAAATCGCTCAAACATACTTCCTCACTCCCCTTTTCCCTTGAATTTACCTTTGAGATTAGCTGAAAAAATAAAAAAAAATTCGCCTGCTGATCCTATCTTAATGCAATTTTTGCCGACCTTTCAGGAGACAGTGGAAAAAGAGGGCTTTACCCATGATCCTCTAGAAGAAAAAAGCTTCCAAAAAAGCAAAAAATTGCTCCAAAAATACCAGGGAAGAGTTCTTTTTCTTCCTTCATCTGCATGTGCCATGCATTGTAGATATTGTTTTCGTAGACACTATCCCTACGAAGATAGCGATTTTTCCTTTGAAAAAGAGATAGAGCAAATCCAAAAAGATCCCTCTATCTTTGAAATCATCTTAAGTGGAGGGGATCCTCTCTCTTTAGATGATAAAAAATTAGGAGATCTTATAAGGAAGCTGACAAGAATAGAACATATTAAGCTGCTGAGATTTCACACGAGATTTCCGATAGGTATACCGGAAAGAATTGATAGCTCTTTCCTATCTATAATAGATAACACAGATCTATCTATTGTCTTTGTCCTTCATATCAATCATCCGAAGGAACTGGACAATGATATCAAAAATGCTTTGCGTGATTTGCAGAAAAGAGGGATTCCAATTCTTTCACAAACCGTTTTCTTGCGTGGTATCAATGATAACTTAGATACTCTTAAAGAACTTTCTATGAAACTCATTGAATTTGGAATCGTTCCCTATTACTTACATCAGCTGGATCCGATAGCAGGTGGAAGCCATTTTCATGCTTCTAGGGAAAAAGGAATAGCTCTTCTAGAACAATTTAAAAGAGAAATGCCTGGATATTGTCATTTTAGATATGTAGAAGAGCTTCCTGGAAAAGCTCATAAAACAGAAGTAGCAAAAGCTACATTCTCTCTACCGTCTTAATTCCTAACAAGTAGAGCCCTTGACGTAAAATTTTACCTGTTATTTCACATAAAGATAGCCTACTTTTTTCCTCACTACTTCCTACTACTCTACAATCTCGGAAAAATTGATTGAATTTCTCCGCTGTGTGATAAAGATAATCAGTAAGCCGGTTCGGCATGAGATCTTTTGTGATCTGTTCTAATACCTCACCAAATCTTGTAAGATGGTAGGCGAGAGAAATTTCAGAAGGATGAGTAAGATCTAAGGAAAAGTTTTCTTCTGTAATGTGGGTTAGTTGGGCCTTCCGTTTAATGCCTTGAATCCGAACATAAGCATATAAAAGAAAGACAGCTGTATTTCCTTCGAACCGAAGCATTCTATCATAACTGAAAGAATAATCTTTCTGTCTTTGCGTGGAAAGGTCTGCATATTTCACTGCGGCGATACCTATAGTTTTAGCTAAATGAGAGAGGGATTCTTCATTGATATCTGGATCCTTTTCTTGAACGATCCCTTTAGCTTTTTCTATGGCATTTTCCAATAGATCAATCAGTTTCTCAGTCTCTCCTGAACGAGTTTTGAATTTTTTTCCATCAGGTCCCAGAACCAACCCAAAGGCCACATGATCAAATTGAACTTTTTCGGGATCTATGTACCCTGCTTTTACTGCTGCTGCATGAATCATGCGAAAATGCAGAGCTTGTCCCAAATCAACCACAACGATAATCCGGTCTGCATTTTCAGCCAAAGCCCTATGCCTCATGGCAGCAAGATCCGTAGTAGCATAATTGAATCCACCATCAGACTTTTGTACAATCAGAGGCAATGGTTTTCCTTCTTTAGAAGTGAAACCATCCAAGAAAATACATTTAGCCCCATCTGATATAGTAATGAGCTTTTTTTTCTCTAAATCCTCCATCAAATTTTCTAGAAAATCATGATAGAAGGATTCTCCCCGTTCTGTGATTTGCACATCTAAAAGATCATAAATCCTTTGAAAAGCAAGACGGGAAATATGACAAATTTTTTCCCAAATGTGGATAGATTCTTCTTCTTTACCCTGAAGGCTGACCACCTCTTGGTGGGCTTGCGCTTTAAAAGAGTCATCTGCATCAAATAGAGCTTTTGCCTTCTTGTAGAAATCCATCAATTCTTCTGTGGTAAGTTGATCAGATTGTGTAAGGAGATCTGGTTGATATTTTTTGATATAGGCTATCAACATCCCAAATTGCGTTCCCCAATCTCCTACATGGTTCAATCGGAGCACATCATGACCTAAAAAGGAAAAAATCCGTGCCAGTGATTCTCCAATAATGGTAGAACGAAGATGGCCTACGTGTAACTCTTTTGCAATATTGGGTGATGAAAATTCTACAATCACTTTCTCTTTTTTCTTGGGTCTTTTGATACCAAGAAAAGAATCTGCAAACATTTTTTCTAAAGAGTCTGCAAAAAATTGAGGATGCAAGGAAAAATTGATGAATCCAGGACCTGCAATTTCAACTTTTGAGAAAAGTTTTTGTTGAGCATATTTTTCTTTCAGCTTGGAAACTATTTCACTTGCAATTTCTCTTGGAGGCCTCGATAGAATTTTCGCCAATTGGAGTGGTGAATTGCATTGATAATGGCCAAATTCTTCTTGCATGCATGGCTGAACATCAGCCACTAAAGATGCATCATCAAAGAGGTGTTGAATGATCTCTGTCGATATCTGTTTTAAATAGGATGCAACGGTCATACAGCAAAGGAGACAGCCGGAAATACTGGAGCTTTTGTTCTTTGCCCTATTTTATACCTGACATCTTCCATAAAACAAAAATCTATATTTG
>CAYPKB010000129.1:0-4852 GCA_964411185.1 uncultured bacterium | reverse complement strand
AATATTCTTGATTTTCTCAAGGAATTTATTTGAATTTAATTTCTCATTGCTATAAATCAAATACTTCGTCATTTTATACAAAAAGTATGAAAATGACCTTTGAAAAAAATGGCATCTAACAAGACAATACATTGAAAACAAAAAGTAAAAAGTAAATTTTTTCTTTTTTAGAAACAGACCAAAGGAAGGTAGCTTATGAATAATGGCAGTAAAGAAGGAGTTCAAGTGCAAAAAGAAAAATCCCTAAAAGAAATTGAAGAACTTCTATCAAAAGCTAAGAAAAAACTAAATGTTAAAAAAGAAAATGAAATTTGCCGTTTTTTACCCATGACTGGTGGCGGCTATATGCACCATTTTACCTTAAAAAAAATGAAAACCAAGCAGCCTAATGAACTAGTTGCCCTGCTGGAAAAATATATTATTAACTCCTCTAAGCCCACTATGATTCCACCTAAGCCAAGAGCTGCTAGAGGATCTCGCAAAAGAAGAGATCAACTTCTTTTCACAAAAATTCAATTAGAAAGAATGCTTAACATTGCCAGACTTGCTGGTGACAAAGAAATTATTGCCGTATTGAGCCCAAAAAAATCTTTGGCATCATGTAAGAGAGATTTGATTCAATCAATACGTCATAATAAAGTAGATTTAGAACTTTGGAATGCTTATGTGGAATGCGTTAACTCTATGAATGCTCCCACTGAGCAACCAACACACTAAAAAACAGTACTAGATCAAAAAGTAATTACCTCAACTAATTTGAGGTAATTATATTTTTGATTTTACTTTTGGTATTTGTCTTGATTTTTTTACAAAAACTGATAAAATTATTCCCTTCAAAACAAGAAAATAACTTTTCCAAGGATTATATCGTATGACACAGTCAAAAACTGCAGAGTTTGGAAAATGGAGGTCGATGCTTTGGCCTGTCCATAATTATGAATTAAAGAAACTTTTACCCATGTTTCTCATGTTCTTTTTTATCTCTTTCAACTATACCATCTTGAGAGATACAAAAGATACTTTGATAGTAACCGCTCCAGGATCAGGTGCTGAAGCTATTCCATTCCTTAAGGTATGGGGCGTTCTGCCAATGGCAGTTCTTTTCATGCTGATATATGCAAAGTTAAGTAATAAATTGAGCAAACCCGCTCTTTTTTACGCTACTATTGCTCCTTTTATCGTCTTTTTTGCACTGTTTGCTTTTGTCCTCTATCCAATGAGAGACCTGTTACACCCTACTCAATTCGCTGACACACTACAAAGCTCTCTTCCTCAAGGATTTATGGGGATGATTGCTATGCTTCGCAACTGGACATATTCCTTGTTCTATATCATGTCAGAGCTTTGGGGTAGCGTGGCCCTTTCCCTCCTTTTCTGGGGATTTGCCAATGACATCATGAAAGTAACAGAAGCAAAAAGATTTTACGCTTTACTAGGCCTTGGAGCTAACTTGGCTCTTCTTTTCTCTGGTAGAGCTATTGTCGCGGTTTCTGATATCCGAAGCAAACTACCTGAAAATGTAGATGCTTGGGGTGTCTCTTTGAACTATCTTATGAGTATGGTAGTAGTGGCCGGTGTATTGATCATTGGTATCTATTACTGGATCAATAAATATGTATTAACAGATGCTCGCTTCTATAAGCCTGAAGAGCAAACAAAAACTAAAAAATCCAAACCTAAGATGTCCATGAAGGAAAACTTCATATATTTAGCTAAATCTAAATATATTCTTTGCCTTGCTATCTTGGTAATTTCTTATGGTGTTTCTATCAATATCATTGAAGTAACTTGGAAGAGTCAGTTGAAACTACAATATCCAAATCCTAACGATTACAGCACCTTCATGGGATATTTCTCTCAATACACAGGTATTGTAACTGTTTTCATGATGCTTTTCGTAGGTGGTAACGTAGTAAGAAAGTTTGGATGGGGTATTACAGCTTCCATCACACCGATCGTACTACTCATTACAGGATCCCTATTTTTCTCTTTTGTAATCTTTAGAGAAAACTTAGCAGGAACCATTGCAATGATTGGATCTTCTCCTCTATTTCTGGCTTGTATGATTGGAGCTGCTCAAAATATCTTGAGTAAATCCGCTAAATACTCGCTCTTTGATCCAACAAAAGAGATGGCCTATATTCCTTTAGATCAAGAATCTAAGGTGAAAGGTAAAGCTGCTATTGATGTGGTAGGTGCTCGACTTGGAAAATCTGGAGGAGCTCTACTTCAACAAGGACTTATTGTTGGATTAGGTTCTATTGCAGCCATGACTCCTTACGTAGCAGCTATTCTATTCGGAATCATTGCTGTATGGATTGTAGCTGTTCGTTCTTTGAACAAGCAGTTCTTGCAGGTTTCCAAAGAAAAAGAAGAAGCTGCGCTAGCTGCTGAATCCGAAGAAAGCCAGCAAGCTGTAAAAAGCGTATCTAAAGAGAAAGTTACCACTATTTCTTAGTAGATTTTTCTCTTACTTACGATGAAAAAAAGCCTGGTCTTTGAAAAAAGATCAGGCTTTTTTTTGAGTCTATTGGTTAGGAAATTTTTTAATGACTTTGTTCTTTTATTATTAAATCTGGCTTACAGTTTCTAATCACCATGGAGGCTGCAGGAGAGCAAAGCCCTTTGCATCCTTTTTCTACCGTCTGTTTATCTTCTATCTTTCCATCAATCCAACTTCTAAGAAAAGAAGAGCCATTCTGTGGTTGATGATTCCATTCCATATTGAGATTTAAATGCTTTAACTCATTTACTATATAGGCAGCTAAATGCTTCTCTACCTTATTGGAGCTCTCAGCATCCTCTATTATTTTTTTGAAGGCCTTTTTTACCGATTCTGCATCTTTTTTTCCCTTTCTATACTCTTCCATAAGATGTAGAAGAGCGTCGATATGTTTAGAAAGCTCTTGTAAAGCTTGAATGTCTTTTTTATCTAACTTCATTTCTGATGCGAAAGGAACTTTAGGCCGAAATTGATTATCCATGATTTTTCTCCTAATGCCATACATAGTCTATCAAAAAAATTTTAGCAAAAAAAAAGTGGGAAAAATTGCTTTTGTACCGAATCGGAAGAATGAGATATCATTAGTGCAAAATGTTTAGCTACGATAAAAAAAAGATCCGAAACTTTTCCATCATCGCGCACATCGACCATGGAAAGTCTACACTTGCAGACAGACTATTAGAGCTTACCTCTACAGTCACCGGACGGGAGATGAAACAGCAACTCCTCGATTCAATGGAACTAGAAAGAGAAAAAGGAATTACAATCAAGGCTCGTCCAGCCTCTATGTATTACCTTGCTTCTGATGGCTCTCATTATCAGATGAATTTTATAGATACACCTGGACATGTTGACTTTTCTTATGAAGTCTCTAGATCTCTTTCTGCTTGTGAGGGTGTTCTACTTGTAGTAGATGCAACGCAAGGAGTCCAGGCTCAAACTATTGCCAATGTCTTTCTGGCCATTGAAAAGGATTTAGAAATTATTCCTGTAATCAACAAGATCGATATGCCCACTTCTGACGTAGAGGCTGTGAAAGCTCAAATCGAAGAGGTGATAGGGCTCGATGCGAGTGAGGCTTATCTGATTTCTGCTAAAACAGGAGAGGGAGTCAAAGAGCTGCTGGAAGGAATCGTTCATAAAATTCCACCTCCCAAAGAAGAAGAAGAAGAGACCTTAAAAGCTTTAGTGTTTGATTCTCATTTTGATCCATATAGAGGCGTAATGATCTATCTCCGAGTGATCTCGGGCTCTATTAGCAAAAAAGAAATCGTACAATTGATGGCCTCCAAAAAACAATATGAGGTAACAGAAGTTGGTATTTTTTCCCCTTTCGAAAAACCAACAGAGAGATTAAGAGCAGGAGAAGTAGGCTACCTGATGGCCAACATCAAAGATAGTAATGAGGTAAAAATTGGAGATACCTTAACGTTAGCCAAACACCCTGCCAAAAAAGCTCTTCCCGGTTTCAAAATCATCCATCCCGTTGTCTTTGCCGGGATATACCCCATGGACTCTTCTGACTTTGATAATCTCAAAGATGCACTGTATAAACTCCAACTGAATGATTCGGCCCTCACCATCGAACAAGATTCCTCCCATGCATTAGGATTTGGATTTCGGTGTGGTTTTTTAGGATTGCTCCACTTAGAAATCATTATAGAGAGATTGCGAAGGGAATATGATCTTGACCTGGTAACATCTGCACCATCTGTTGTCTATCATTTCCATATGAAAGATGGAAATGAGATAGAAATCGATAATCCTGCTAATTACCCTGATCCTTCTACTATCAATTATGTAGAAGAGCCCTGGGTAAAATGCACCATCATCCTTACCTCCGAATATCTAGGTGCAGTGATGAATCTCACCATGGAGAAAAGAGGTGAGCTTCTTCAAACTGAAACCTCTGCAGGAGATAGACTCTTACTGACTCTCCTCTTCCCAATGAACGAGGTGATAACAGATTTCAATGACCGGTTGAAATCAATTACACGAGGTTATGCTTCTTTTGATTATGAACTCTCTGAGTATCGGAAAAGCGATATCATCAAGTTGGAAATCCGGGTCAACGAAGAGATTGTAGATACCTTCTCTTGTTTGGTCCATAGATCCAAAGCAGAGGCAAGAGGAAGAGCTATCTGTAAAAAATTAAAAGAGGTAATTCCTCAACAACTTTTCAAAATCCCCATCCAAGCAGCCATCGGTGGAAAAATTGTAGCAAGAGAGACCATCAGCGCACTTTCCAAAAATGTCACAGCCAAATGTTATGGTGGAGATATCACCAGAAAACGCAAACTCCTTGAAAAACAAAAAAGAGGCAAGAAAAGAATGAAAAATGTGGGAAAT
>CAYPKB010000128.1:0-4862 GCA_964411185.1 uncultured bacterium | reverse complement strand
GTTCTATTGAGTGTTTCCGCCAATCTTTTATTCTATATGTTTGCACAGATTCAGATGATGAAGATAAATTTTGAGCCACGCACATATATTGTTGAGGAAGAAGCTGACTTAACAAAAAGAAGAATAATTTTCCGCTTCTGTAAGGAGCTTCTATAAAAATATGAGTATATTTCTCTTTAGACTTTTTCCAAGATTGGATTTTTATTATTCTCTCTTCTTCTTTTCTAGGCAAATAACCATGAAAAGTAAATTGTTGTCCGCTAAGGCCTGAAAGTAATAAAGCCTTGGTGATAGAGGAAAAAGTACCTATTGCTTTTACCTCCTTGCCTCTTTTTTTTAGCTCCAATACCAAAAGGCTTCCAGGATCAGCTAAACAAGGAAGACCTGCATCAGAAATCAACCCCCATACTTTTTTTTGATTCATTTCCTCACAAAGAGAAGATATCTCTTTGGTATGTTCATTCAATAAAAGAACAGGATGAGTCATTTTCTCCCGAGGAAAAAATTTGCGAAGATAGCGGTAGGCTTCCTTTTCACTCTCAGCTATGATCCCTTCAATACTTTCAACAGCTTCTCTCACCTCTGGAGAGAAAACCTTTTGCGGATCTTGTTCTATCGATAAGAGATTAGGTAGGAGATATAGCATATTTGTTCATCCGAGCAAGAAAATAGGTGAAAAGTGCGCCATAATCTGTAATCCCATCTTTTGCCAAAAGCTCCACTTCAAATAGAGCTATCAATCCTTCCTGAAAATAACGAATGGAGAGAGCTTTTGCCTGCTTTTTTCTTTTAGCCAAAAGAGAGGGCCACAATGATAAAGAAGATAACAAAGATGGATTTTTTTGCGCCGCACAAAGACGGATACCTAATCGCAAATCTTTTCGAATAGCTGCTATAAAGGGAAAAAAAAGAGATTCTTCTATCTTCTCCCAAGAAGTAAAGTGCTTATTCCACAAAAACTTATCGACATATTCCCATAATGCAAAATCTCTTGGAGAGATAATTTGAAGATCATCCTGAGTCACCTGCTTCTTATTCCCAACATAGGCAAATAGTTTTTCACATTCTTGTACCAAAAGAGAAAAATCCTTTTTTGCCTTTTCCACAATGAGCATTTTTACCTGTGGTGAGATCTCTTTTCCCATCTGTTTGGCTTTGGCCTCAACATATTGAGCCATTCTCTCCTCTTTTTTTCCACTTAGCTCTAATAGCACTCCTTCTTTCTCTACAAATTGAATGATCTTTTGCCAACCCTGTTTGGAAGGGGCTGAAAGAACCAGGATAGAAGAAGAAAGATGAGCAACGAGCTCTTGCAGCTTAGGAGCATCCGTTTTTTCTAACCCATTAGGAAAATCGGCTGCTATAACAGTTCGCTCTTCGAAAAAGGATGGAGAATGAGATTCATGCAATAAGGAATCCAGTGAAATTTCATGAAAAACCCTTGCACTCTCGCACAACATTTTTGCGCTTCTTTGTAAAATTTTTTTTCTCTCAAAAGAATCCTCGCTGAATATCAAATAGATGGTAGATAGATGATCTGGAAAAGAGGCTCGGATCTGTTTAAAAAAAGAAGTAGCGGATAGATATTTCATAGAGGATTGTAGTGTACCCCAAAAAAACTCTTTATCTCAAGAAGCAATAACAATTGGTTAATTGACAGATAGATACTTTCAAAGTATCATATCTGCAAAAAATTGTGATAATATGGCCCTTTTTACACGAAAAAAGAAAAAGATAGAAGAAGAGCAACCTGAAAAAAAATCAGAAGCCAAGAGCAAAACCCCTCCTAAGAAAAACATACCCTCTTCTCCAAGAGTCTTAACGGCAGAGGGCTGGAACCGAAAGCTACGAGCGGACGTAGGATAGTTCTTGCGTTACAATCTCCTTTGCAAGAGATTGGTAATCTTTCGCCCCATTACTTTTTGCATCATACTGACAGATGGGTTTAATATGCAGAGGTGCTTCTGCGAGCCTTACATTTTCCCGAATAACAGATTTCAACACTTTGGTATTGAATCTAGCTTTGAGTTGTTCTAATACTTCTGGAGAGTGCTTCGTTCTAAAATCCACCCTACAAGGCAAAATTCCACTTAACTGTAATTCTGGATTCAATCTTTCCTGAACAATTTGAATGGTCTTCAATAATTGAACAAGCCCATGCAAGGCCATCACATGCGTTTCAACAGGTACTAATACCTCTTTGGCTAAAGATAACGCGTTCAAAGATAAGAGCCCCAGTGTAGGAGGGCAATCAATTAATACATAATCCCAGGGAGGGTTAGGAATAGACTCAAATTTGGAGCGGAGAATCTTTTCAGCCCCTACCTCTCCAGCTAATGCTTTTTCTACACCGGAAAGAAGTGGAGAAGATGTAATTAGATCGACACCTTCAATTTTGGTTTTTTCTATCGCTTCAAAGATTTCCTTCTGATCTGTTAACACATCAAAAAGTTTCTTTCCTTTATCTTTGAAACCGAACCATAAAGAAGCAGAAGCTTGAGGATCTAAATCAATCACTAAAACTTTTTTCTTCTGTTCGGCCAAGGCAGCAGACAAACTAACAGCTGTTGTAGTTTTTCCTGATCCACCTTTTTGATTTACTATTGCTATAAGACGCATAGGTGTTCAAATATTTTCTTTATCTATTTACACATATATATTTTTTTACGTTTCCCTGCAAATGTAACCTTGTTTATTAGGCCAATTTCAGATATATTTTTTAGAGCTCAAGGAGGAAAATCCATGAATCTTACAGGAAAAAAAGCTTTTATAGTGGGAATCGGAGATGATCACGGTTTCGGCTGGGCTATCGCAAAAGCCCTCTATGCTCAAGGAGCAGAAATCATCGTCGGGACTTGGGCCCCTATATATAAAATTTTTACCACCTCCTTGAAACAAGGAAAATTTGATGAATCCAGAAAGCTTCCTGACGGAAAACTATTGGAATTTGCAAAAATCTATCCTATTGATGCCACATTTGACACCTTCCAAGATGTCCCTGAAGAGATCAAAGAAAACAAACGATATAAAGACCTACCCTATTTCACGATTGAAGATGTCAAAAATCAGCTAATGAAAGATTTTGGCAGAATAGACATTCTTGTTCATAGCCTTGCCAATGCTCCTGAAGTGAAAAAATCTTTACTAGAAACTTCAAGAAATGGATATCTTGCTGCCATGAGCTCTTCTGCTTACTCTTTTATTTCACTTGTATCTCATTTTGGCCCTCTTTTTCATAAAGATAGTGCGGTACTTGCGCTCAGCTATATTGCATCTGAAAGAGTCATTCCAAAATATGGTGGAGGGATGAGCTCGGCCAAGGCTGCCCTAGAAAGTGATGTCCGTACTCTAGCCTACGAAGCAGGTAGAAAGTGGGGTATTCGTGTTAACGCTATCTCAGCAGGTCCGCTAAAAAGCAGAGCTGCTAAAGCTATTGGAATGATTGAGGATATGATAGAATACTATCAAGCTAATGCCCCTATCCAAAAAGAACTCACCGCGGAAGATGTAGCCAATGCAGCTACTTTCTTACTTTCTCCTCTCTCTTCAGCTATTACCGGAGAAGTTCTTTTTGTCGATCATGGTATGCATGCCATGGGGGTTGCTATAGATAGCCCATGCCTTCAGCAAAAAAATGAGACGGCTAGTGTATAGATGGAAGGCTTTAGATTTACATCAATCTCATAATCTGTAAATCTATAGTCTATGTTCATGCGTCTTTTCACACTTTTTGCTTCTGATTTGCCTTCTGCTACAGAAGGTGAAATTCCTATGATTGTCGAAAATGTGGAAGGAGTATTCTTCCGCATGATTATATCTTTTTTCGCCTTTGTTCTTTTTGCAGGAGCCTCTCTATATTTTTTGCGTAGGTTTTTACGTAATAGAGGACAAAAAGGACCGGTTCGACATATTCATATTCTGGAAAAAAAAGCAATCAGTCCCAAATCGATGCTCTATTTGGTAGATTTAGAAGGTAAAAAAATTCTCATTGGTGAATCCCAAGTTGAGCTTCGTGTTATAGGAAAGGTAGAAAAAGAGAAAAAAGAGGATCTCGAAGAACTATTGCAAGAAAAACAAGCAGCTCAGATCCCTTAAATAAAAGCGGAATCTTTTCCATTTTTTCTCCGTTTTGGGTAAAAATGCAAAGAATATGATTCGCAAAACCCTCTTCTTATTTCTCTTTAGCTGCAATCTATTTTTGCAGGGTTACGAAGCAAACTATAAAGTATCCTTCCTAGGACTTGAGGATAAAGCAGCCCTACAAGCGCTGAAAAATCGATCTGACCTCATTCATCTACAAGAAAGACCCCCAGCTACAGTCAATGCATTACGATTTCGAATCGAATCTGATATTCCCGATCTGATAGAAATATTGCATGCTTACGCATATTACGATGCCTCCATTTCTTGGGAACTAGAAGAGCAGAATGATGAACTGATGGTCTATATTTTTATTCATCCCGGAGCTCAATATAGTTTGAGCGGTTTCGAAATTCTCTCTTCCGATTGTAATAACCCCCTATCTTTAAAAACTTGCGAAGATATAGAACTTGAGAATTTAGATATCTCTTTGGGTACTCCTGCCTATGCATCGAATATTATCTCTTCGGAAAGCAAGTTAATAGATTTACTTGCCGATTGCGGTTATCCGCTTGCTAAAATTGTAGACAAAAAAATCATTGCAGACGCTCTAGAAAAAACATTACAGGTCAATCTCTGTGTACAAACAGGACCCTTGTGTAAATTTGGCCCCATCACCCTCATAGGATTAAAAGAGGTAGAAAGAAGATTTGTCTTACGAAAAATCCTCTGGAATGAGGGAGAAGTTTTCCAGTCTGATTTAGTGGAGACTACCCAAAAAC
>CAYPKB010000127.1:2369-4877 GCA_964411185.1 uncultured bacterium | reverse complement strand
CCTTAAAAAGGTAGCATCTTATCAAATTCAATATTTAATTAGGATAAGTTCATAAACAAAGGCTAGGAAATCTCTGATTTGCACAGGAGTTTGTGTGGATAATAGATCCTTAATATCTGTTGCGGACAAATATTCTTTATTCTTTTGCCATGCTTGAATAATTTCATTTGCTTGTTTTTCTGATGCTGAGGTGGTCTGAGAAGAAGATATATTAGCTACTGGATGAGCTCGTCTCTCTTGAAAATTGCTTACAGGAAGAATTTCTACTGATGCAGTAGATTGGACTTTTGTTTCACTTTTTTGTGAGGCTTTAGCTTGATTTGCTGATTTTGATATTTTCTTTTTTTTCTTTGCAATGAGCTTAGATAACTTGTCAGCTATAGCTTTTGATTCTTTCGAAGAAGAGTTTTGGTATTTTTTAAGACCTTGTTCCAGAGCTTGTAGAGGTAGTTCAGACAAAAGCTCTTCTTCCAGCAATGATTCAACACACATCATGTGTTTGAAATGGGGCGTACAAAGCATTTGAAAATTACTTTTCAGATAATGTTTCAATGCAAATTGGAAGCTATAAGAGTTTACTAACTCCTCTAAATAAACGAGGAAAAAATCGATGTTTTCAAGCTTCAAAAGATCAGCTACGATATTGTCTCTTTCTTCATCTTCAAGATTCCAACATAGTTTGTCCAAAAGAAATGCTACACGAGAGTCATCTACTTTGTAAGGCGAACCAAGCATTCCCAAAAAATTCTTAAGATTTTTCATTCTTACTCTAAACATTGATGGTGGAGGCCCAAGGGTAGTTGAATATTCTTCAAGGAGTGTAGGATCTTGAAAAAGGGTCTCAAATTCTTCTTCTGTACATTGAAGATCGGCAAAAAATTTGGAAAAAATCTCTGCGATTAACTCTAACTCTCCATCAACTCCTAGTCTATAGATACCTAGTGAAGGGATTTTCCCAAATTGTACAATCCACTTTTTCAATGTTTTTTGATCCGGAAATCTATAAACTACATCTCTGTTTTGTTGTTTTACTTCTGTTGTTTTTTTACAATCAGCTAATGATACTCTGATTTGTCCAGTGGATAATACCCTAAAGGGAGGAGTATAAAAACGAGAAGATCCAACCCTGTCATTTCCCTTGTGCACTTTTCGAGCCGCAAGATGATTTCCAGAATGATTTTTCATCTTTTCGAATTGAGACCCTACTCCCTGCATTTTTGCATCAGCTAGATCTGATACCTATTTCCCTATAGGTTCGGATCCGATAGGCTCTGGTTTTTTAACTGGATTGGCACTGAGTTCTGTCCAGAGCATAGATAGATTAAACATAATTCCCTCCCATTTTGAGAGAAAAATTTTAACGTAAAAACCGATTAATTACAGCCTAATGAATAGTCTGGTAGGGCTATTATTAAAAAAAAGAGAATGATGGGGGCTTGATTAACTTGTCCGCTTCTTGGAAAGTGCTTTTTTCTCTAATTCTTTGAGGGCTGCTTCTGTGGCTTGAACAATAGCCTGCATTGCCTCTTTTTTTTCCAAATGCTGAAACTGGTTCCAATATATGGGAGGCCCAAAGAAACAATCTAATTTTCCGGAAAGTTTAGGGAATTTTTTACCCATCCCCCATGCCTTTCCGGTTCCTGATAGATAGATGGGAACTATAGGAGATTTGGATCTATAAGCAATGAATCCAAGACCAGATAAAAAAGGTTGAAGAGAACCGTCAGCAGATCTCGTTCCCTCTGGGAATAAAAGTAATTTTCTCTCTTTGGCCAGTAATTGCGTTACTTTTTTTAAAACAGAAATATCTTCAGCATTTCTCCCAACAGGATGAGCATTTAAACGCCGAATCAACCATCCTAATAGAGGAGCAGAAAAAAGAGATTTTTTTGCTAAAAAATGTATCTCAGCTGGAGAGGATATAGCTATAAAAGGAGGATCAAGATAAGAAAGATGATTAGAAGCAAATATGGCTTTTCCCAGTGGAATGTGATGCTCTCCAAATACTCTTGGAGAATATAAAAGACGGAATATACCTTTCGTTAGGCTTAGAATGAAGCTATAGAAGAGGGAGGGTTTAGGAAAGATTTTTTTTTTCCTTCTCGTTTTATTATAAAGTTCGAGAGTTGTTTGGAGCACCTGGTCAAAATCCATATCCGATGTGTCTAGCAAAACGGCATCCTTGGCTTTTTTCAAAGGAGAATGTTTTCTCTTCTCATCCATTGCATCCCTTTGCTGCATTTTTTTTAAAAGGGTCTTTTGGTCATCCGAGGAAGAACCTAACTGGTGAAATCTTCTCTCTGCTCGCACATCAGCTCTTGCTGTGAGATAGATTTTTAAGTCTGCGTCAGGAAAAACAACGGTTCCCATATCTCTACCTTCGAATACAGCATTTTTTTCTTGTGCATATTCTCTTTGAATATGCACAAAAGCCTTCCGCACTGCTAAAAAGGAGGCCACCTGAGAGGCAGCAATGCTTACTTTTTCTGTTCGAATTTCCTTGGTGCA
>CAYPKB010000127.1:0-2359 GCA_964411185.1 uncultured bacterium | reverse complement strand
GGTGCAGTCTTTTCCAGCAACTATATACTGTTTATGGTCATCCTCTTCTTCTATGGAAATTTGGAAATTTTTTAATAGTGCAGTTACTTCTTTTTCGTTGGTAGGATCCACTTCCTGCTCCAAAACAAACCAGGCAAAGCTTCTGTATAGAGCCCCAGTATCAAAGTAAGAAAAATGTATCTCTTTTGCTAAAGCTTTTGCCAGTGTAGATTTACCTGTACCTGAGGGACCATCTAAAGTAATAATCATAAAAACCAGAGTAGAAAGAAAAATAGTACGGGAATATTTAATAAGATAGAATCTAGTAAGTCAAGTATTCCCCCTATCCCCGGGAGCGAACTACTATCTTTAATCTTTGCATCTCTTTTGAGAAGAGACTCAAAAAGATCTCCACATTGTCCAAGGGAACCTAATAATAGACCTAAAGCTATCGTTTTTTCCCATCCCCACTCAACGTAAGGGTAGGCAAACGTATATGCGACCAAACTAGTGGCCACTGCCACTAGTATAGCACAAATAAAGCCTGCAACCGTTTTATTAGGAGAAATGATAGGAGCAAGCTTTTTCCTTCCAAATGCCTTCCCCCCAAAATAAGCTCCGATATCAGCTACTTTGGTAACAAATATCAAGTAAGCAATCCACCATCTACCATGGGGAACGCCAAATAGAACAAAAAAAGAGAGCCCAAGAGGGAGCGCTATATAAATAATCGGAAAAAATGATACTGCCAGATCATATATAGCAGATTTTTTAAACCCTAAGTGTAGGAAGAAATTCAAAAGTAGATAAATAAAAATGAGAAAGATAATCAGATTCGTTCTTGCAATGGATTGGGCAGCTATGAACATGAAAATGACTAAAATGGAAGTAGAAATTTGAGGCACATAAGAAGGGATAAAGCCTCCCTTTTTCCGAGCCATTTCAACATATTCATTCGTAGCAAAAAATCCTAGAACCACCAAAAGTGATAAATGGAAATATTTCCAATGTGGGTCTAATGAAAAATAAATAGAAAAAATAATTAACAAAGAGACAAAGATCGAAATCACTAATCTTTTAGATAGGTCTGTGTATACGGATTTTGCCATTTATGCCCCTCCCAGCCTTCTTTCTCTCATTTGATAAGCCAATATCGCTTTGTGTAATTCTTGCTCTCCAAAATCAGGCCATAGGGTATCAGTGATATAAAATTCTGAATAACAACTTTGCCAAAGAAGGAAATTACTCAGTCTCATCTCCCCACTAGTACGAATGATAAGATCCGGATCTTTAAAACATTTTGTATCTAAGTGATCCGATATCATTTTTTCATCAATTTGATTAGGAGAAATCCAACCCTCTTCTACTTTAGCTGCAACCTCTTGACATGCTCTTACTATTTCATCTCTTGCACCATAGTTTAAGGCCAAGACTAAATTCATATTAGACCCTTCCATGGTAGCTTCTAGTGCAGATTGTAAAATAGTATTGACTCGTTTGGGTAATTTCTCTCTATTTCCGATGGTATGAAGAGATATCCCCTCTTCCACCATCATTTTTTTGTGATGTTTAACATACAAATAGAGAAGAGCCATCAACTTGCTAATTTCTTTTTTAGATCGGAGCCAATTTTCTGTAGAAAATACATACAATGTAAGCGTACGCACACCCATTTTGGAGGCAGACCGAACAATTTCTATCACTCTTTCTGCTCCAGCCTTATGACCGAGATAAGATGGAATTTTTTTTTGAGCTGCCCACCTTCTATTTCCATCCATAATGATTCCTACATGTCTAGGAATCACTGTTCTATTTCTATGACATTCTTTTCTATTGGTATGTGGCTCAGAAATGATCTCAGACATTGAATAAAGTGAAATTTTTCCTATGGATTAAATCTGAAGGTTTTTACAGGACAATGGTCGAAAATAGATGATAGTCGACGAATTCACTTTTTGGAAAGGAGGAAAAGAGTAGTTACACTCTGATTGCTCACAATTGCACAAATAAAACAATTATCCTAATATCCTCTACTTTCAGATAAATACTCAAGAGGATTCATGGACAAAAGAAAAAAATGGCAAAAGTGGCTAATTGTAGCTGTTCTTCTGCTTACAGCTTATAATATTCTTCCTACAGTCTTTTATTATTCCAAACCCTTACGAAAGCCTATTGACCAGAAAAAAGCGGAAAGAATTTCACATTCTATCGCTGAGAGAGTCAACTCTCTAGAGCAAGAGTCATTGGAATGGATAGAGTCCTTTTGTCAGATGTTACAAATCAATCCAAAATCCATAGAGCTTTCTGAAGAAAATCCCCAATGGATTGAAATTATTTTTCAAAGTGGAAAAGATTCTAGAAAATTTTGTCAGTTCATGCC
>CAYPKB010000126.1:0-4877 GCA_964411185.1 uncultured bacterium | reverse complement strand
TGTATACTTGCAATTGATAGGACCAATTGGAAGTTTGGAAAGAGTCATTTAAACCTTTTGGTCGTATCTATTGTATATCAAGGGATAGCGATTCCTGTGTACTGGAAAAACATAGATAAAGGAGGCTCTTCTTCTATTGATCATCGTATGTATGCGATGATCAAAACAATTTACTCTATAGGGAAGACAAAAATCAGTTGTCTTTTATTGGAAAAGCTTTTATTTGTTGTTGTGATAAGTTTTTGTTGGGCGTATCTCGCAGGGATAGACAGAGCTAAAGGAGAGCCGATTTCAAGAAAAAATCATGGTCGTAATAGCGTAAGTCTTTTTCGTTATGGTTATGATCTCTTGAGAAAGGCCTTGTTTCAAGGCCTTTCTCAACTAGGAAAGTACTTTAAGTACTTAGACCGCGATCAGCCTAGGATTGCCTATGTTTAGAATTTTTGTCGTGTACAGAGAAATTCACTAGAGAAAAGAGCTCAAGAGACCACAAAAAGAATGGTTGAAAATTAAGCTTGAAACTCTTTTCTTAAAAAGATAATATGTTTTTTAAAAAGAGTTCATTTTTTCTTTTCTTTTTTGTTTTCGCAGCACAGTCTCTACTTGCTGTAAATCCTGTTTTGTACAGAAGATGTCCATCGTCGAATGTTCAGTTTTTTGCAGAAGGAGATTTTCTCTATTGGTCACCTTGGATGGATCCCCTTGAATACACCTGGAAGCTCACACCGGTCGAACCAAGCGACCCATCTCAAAGAAGGACAAATCAAGAATTTATCTCTTTGGAAAATTCTTGGGATGTTGGATTTCGGGTTTCTGGTGGATTGGAACTTGATGTTGGTTGGAACTGTCTTGTTCAATGGACACATTTTCACACTAAACTTCAGGGAAGCACCATCGAAAGCTCGCCAATTTTAGCACCCCTTTATATCCAAAGAGTCGATGACTTTCCTATTCTAAATGGAGGATATAGGGCTGAACAAGCAATCAGCTCCTGGAAACTCGACTATGATACTCTTGATCTTAATTTTGGCAGGGAATACTACATCAGTCCCCGTCTTCGACAACGTCCCATCATTGGAATGAATTTTGTTTGGATTGATCAGAGAAGAATCGGGCAATACAATTCGGTCTTCACCCTAAATCCGGTTGTTTTTAGAGGGAATCAGACGGGATGCATTGTAGATAATGCCTGGGGGGTTGGGCCTAAGGTAGGCTTTAAAAGTTCTTGGGTGCTCGCCTCCTTTTTTCAGCTTTTAGGAGAGGTCAATTTGGGGTTCGCCTTTATGAATGCCGATCAAACAACAACGAGAAAAGTGGAAAATGACGAGTCGAAGGCAATCGAAAACTATGAAGAGAAGCTCATCAGTAAAAATCAAACAGAAATCTGGCCCAATGCGCAACTGGGTGTAGGATTCGATTGGAATTACTGCTTTCGAAGATCTGGGTTCTATCTTGCGCTACAGGCGAAATACGAGCTTCTCTACTGGTGGGAAAGTTCAATTGATGATTTAAGCCTTCAAGGTTTGACTCTTTCAGGGAGGTTGCAGTTTTGAAATTGTGGACTGCTCTTTTTTTACTAACCGCAAGCCTACTTAGCGCATCGAAATGGGATGAAGAGCTTCAATTAAAGCCTTGTAAATCAGGTCCCAATGTCTACGGAGAATATCTCTTTTTCCAAGCTACAGTGACTCCTATTTTTCAAACAGCAAAGGTTATGGATTTCGATGCTGAGAATTTTATCATCGGGAGTGCAAAAGCCATCAATCTCGATTTTCCTTGGAACTCAGCTTTTCGTGTAGGAGCCGGTTTTAACCTTGGGAAAAGCAAATGGTTTGTTGATGGTAGCTGGGTGAAATTTCGCGAAGAAACAGTGAATACCGTGACAAGCCCCAATCCAGATCTTCTCTTTACCCCCAATGAGTTTTATTTCCCAAGAGAAGGAGATTTTTTGGTTTCCACTTTTTCGAGAGGTTGTTGGAAACTCAAGTTCGATTCGATTGACTTTTCAATTGGTAGAGAATTCTACTTAGGAAATAATTTCACAATTTGGCCCCAGATGGGATTGAAATCCATTTGGAACAAACAGAATTTAGACTTAGATGTGAGAAATGTTTTCGTCAAATTTGACTTTTTAGACGAGCTGATTCCCTTTGCTACAAGCGGTATGGTCATGGCCATGGGAAGATTTTGGGGAATCGGACCAACACTTGATTTTTCTCTAAAGTGGGATTGGTTCTATAACTTGGGGCTATCTGGTAAACTGAAAGGTGGCTTTCTATGGGGAAAATACAAAGACCAAGTCTTGGGTTTGCAAGCAGATATTGACTTGAGTGAAACAATTCCCGTTTTCCCTCCGTTTTCTTTCGATGCTCCCTCAACTTTTAATATTGGAAGTAGGATCAAACCTTTTGTCGAAATGCAAATTGGGCTGGATTGGGTCCATTGCTTTCAAAGAAGAAAAGCTTTTACAGAGCTCTTTGTTGGATTCGAAATGCAACATTATTGGAAACAAAACCTTGTAGATTTTGCATCTTACTTAAACCTAAAGGGATTAGTCGTCTCTGGGATGTTAGGATTTTAAAAAATGAAAAAGAAACTCTCGTTCCTACTCTTTTACATGTTCCTGACAGGACTGAACGCGAATGAAGAGTGCTCCAATAATCCGATGCCCTTTCCGGATGATTGCATCACTTCGTCTGCATGGAAATGTCCCTCTAGCTGCGCTCCTTATGCAACCTTAGAGTTTCTCTACTTAAAGACATATGAAGATGAACTGGATTTTACTCAAAGGACTGGTATTCTCGACACTCCTATTCCGTTGAATATTCTTATCATAAATGATGTCTTGGTCAATTTTGACTGGAATCCGGCTTTCCGAGTTGGAATCGGTTACAACCTTCCTTATGATGGTTGGGATCTTCGATTGAACTGGATGTATCACCATACAAATCCAATAACTATTGCTGAATCAACAATTCCTGAATTAGGCCTTCAAATTACAATGGATCAAGGGAATGTAGTTGGGATTGAAGGAGAGATCCTTGCAACAAAAGCAAGTGAAAATTGGAAGATGAATTACAACGCAATTGTTCTCGAGATGGGAAGAGACTATTTTGTCGGTTGCATGATTTCTCTTCGCCCATCTATTGGAATCAAAGGCGCTACGATTAACCAATCCCTTTTTGTAAGATATGAGGATATCTTCCTTGTGAATCAGATGGGAATTGGCCCTTTTATCGGCGATCAAAAATACAAAGGCTTTGGAAACTTCTTTGGGATTGGCCCAAGAATGGGAATCTCTACCGAGTGGGACCTCTTTTACAACTTGAATCTTTTTGCAAACGCATCTTTCACTCTATTCGGAGGAAGATTCCACTCAAAAGCAACCATCGTGAATTTCGGAAATGGCGACGATATCAGACAGAATGTCACAAAGGATTCACGATTTCTCACAAGAGCGAATGCCGATCTACTAGTTGGTCTTGGTTGGGGAAAATGCATATGTGATCACTATGGACTAAGTCTTTCTCTTGGCTACGAGATTCAATATTTTTGGCAGCAAATGGAAATTCCCTTTCAGGGGATCCCCTTTCCTGCAGGCGATCTCTCTTTTCATGGGCTCAACGCCTCACTGCGCTTTGACTTTTAAAAGAAGCCGGGCAAAAGAGCCCGGCAATTCTTTATTCTTTTACATAAACATCAGCAAGCCCTGGAGCAGTTCCAAGCCACATCCCTTCTTTTTTAAAGAAGACTGTGTCGCCATGTCTAAAGTTCGAGATATTGTCAAAAGTTGTGTATCAGCACCTGAACTTACCCTTATTCGGTAATTAATTATGCGACATTTTCTGTGGTTTTTAACTCTTCTCCATCAATAAATTTTACTCCTTTTATT
Organism: uncultured bacterium; assembly: GCA_964411185.1. GTDB lineage: Bacteria > Chlamydiota > Chlamydiia > Chlamydiales > SM23-39 > CAYPKB01. The sequence continues at coordinate 985 of CAYPKB010000126.1, read as the reverse complement.
ACTTTACCAATCAGCTCTGAGCCCCTAAGTTTTAGCCATCGTGACTCAGCGCCCATCATTAGCTTGAAGACCATTGACAGGGTAGCTGTTCTTGAACCACATCCTTTTGTTTGACGCGTTCTATGACGAATGGTCGCAAAAGTAGATTCTATAGGATTGGTAGATCTAATATGTTGCCAGTGCATAGCAGGAAAGTCATAGAAAGCAAATATCTCATCTTTATCTTTTTTTAAGCAGAGGCAAGCCTTAGGATACTTAGCTTCATAGAGCTTAAAAAAGTCATCAAACACTTTCAAGGCATCTGCTTTACTTGATGACAGGTACATTTCATGAAGTAAGTTTTTTGCTCCTTTTTGAACTTTTTTAGGCATCTTGTCGAGTATATTAGTCGTTTTATGAACCCAACAACGTTGCGCTTTTGTTGAAGGAAATGCCTCTTCTAAAGCCTTCCAAAAGCCTAATGCTCCATCTCCTGTGGCTAGAGAAGGGGCTGTTGAAAGCTTTCTTCTCTTCAGATCCAAAAGCAGTTCTTTCCAGGCAAGAGTGCTTTCTCTCTCTCCATCCTGTATAGCTACAATCTTTTTTTTCCCATCAGGTAAAGCACCGATAATTACCAGGATACAGGGACGATCATCGGAGAGTCTTACTTTAAAGTAGATTCCATCTACCCACATATACACATACCGTCTATTGGAAAGATCTCGCTCATTCCATTTCTTGAAATCTTCCTGCCATTCTTCTTTCAAACGACAGATGGTTGATGGTGACAGACCTTTTGCATTTGCTCCTAAAAGAGCTTCCAAAGCTTCTGAAAAATCTCCACTAGAAATACCTTTCAAGGGCTTTGTAGCCTAATTCCAAAACAATGAGATTTGCCAGAGATTTAGATCAAAAATGGATTCATTTTTGACCTAAATCTCAAGAAGCGATCATCTTATTCAAGATTATCGATTTGATGTAGACCTCTGCTGATATTGTCTGATCT
>CAYPKB010000125.1:0-4897 GCA_964411185.1 uncultured bacterium | reverse complement strand
GGTTATTTAAATTTTTTATTATTATTAAATAAAATTAATAATTTTGTTATAATTAATACTTAAATTTACAAAAAAAATGATATGAAAACAAATACTATTACAACCAAAGATTTTTCTGAAAGTGCTAGCCCTTTAGATAACAGACCTACTTTTGCACCGTCATCCACTATGAGAAAAGTCAGAAACTTGGTAGCAAAAATCTTTTTCGATTTTTGGGCTTCCTTTTTTGCTAGAATCAAAGGAGCTTTTATATCCTCGGATCTAACCACCCGTACCTCGGATCTAGCCGACAATGGTTATGCAAAAAGATTTGCACAAACTCATCTACCCTTGAATCAATCTCTGAAGTTCTATTTGGACAGTTTAGATAATTCTAATTTTACCATTGTGGATCATTTTTCTCATAGCCAAGGCAGTTCTCTTGCATCCCTCTGTAGACTCATTGAAAAAGCAAAAAGTAAAGTATTTGTTCCACTCATTATCAAAGGACGATGTTTACACCACATCGTAACTCTCTACATAGATAAAGAGTCAAAATCTATGGAGTATTTCGATTCCATGGGACTTACTATTATGGACCGCAAAGGCAAAGAGCTTCTGAATATTACTGACGAAAACAAAATGGAAAAAGTAGCTACAACAATTGCCTCTCAATTCGATATAAGAGTAATTAGAGAAAACAGAAAAAAAGTCCAACGAGATGTTCATAACTGCGGTGTCTATGTAGCAAGTTATATCAAGCAAAAAATCCAAGGAAATTCTTCTCTTTCTTTCCCTCCTCCTAATACCATCCGAGAAGAGTGTATAGGCCATCAATAGTTCTTTGTGAAAAAAGAGCCAAAAAGGTCTGTCAAAGTTTTCAGCCGCCGATGTAGAATATTCCTCTTTTTATTTAGAGAGGTAAAATATGTCATCTGTCACCGAAGCATCAAAAGACTCCTTTATATTTCTTTCAGTGGTATCCAATAAAACTCCATTCTGGGTAAACGATCCTACATGGAATGGTCTGACTCCTACCCTTCGAATCTTTTTCGAAAAAAACGAAGAATATTTGGTACCTATGAAATTACAAAAAGGTGGTAGTGATTTTCAAAAACTGATCATTGAAAAAAAAACATTTTCTTCCCTGGAAACAGTAAGAAAAATAGTAGATTTGAAATTGACTGTGGAGAAGATGCAAAAAATATCTATCCAACTTCTTTTCGACAAAGGAGAAAATGAAGAAAGCTCCTCCAGTAACCAAGTGGAAACAGAATTAGTCCCTGTTTTACCCAAGGTTTTTGTTGATGGAGGCACCTATTCCTTGCGGGTTACAGAAGATTTGGGAGCACTCATTACCCATGATTCCAACGAGAAGTTTACTCAATACTTTTTCGCTAAGGAAAGAGTGGCAGAAGCATTGTGCCTACATAGGTCCATATCCACTTCTCTGCAAGCTTTCATTGATGAACTCTCTAAAAAATTTCACCATATAACTGAAAAAAAAATATCACATAAACTCTCTTCTGACATCGTTCAATTATTCAATAGAATACCCAACACACTCATCCAAAATTACGACAGAAAATTACAACAAGCAAAAAAGGAAAAAGATAGTGATAATAAAACAAAAATTATCATTGAAAAACTATTGACCGATATCTCTAGTGCGCAAATAAGAAAAGTTTTGCCTCCCATAATTAAAAAAAGAATCTTTGGAAATATCAGAGAGGAAGTAAGAGAAGAAATCTCAAAATTTTCTAGAAAAATGGCTGACGAATGGAAGGGTTCTAATCGAATGGATATGAATGAAGATTAGAATTCCCATTTCCACTCTCTGACTTCAGGAATATCTTTTCCCTCTTTTCGGATATATTCTTTATGATACTCCAACCTCTCCTTACACCAAGCCATTAGATGCTCTTTCTTTTTGCCAAGTTTTGGCAACCGAGAAAGAGCATTCATGACCAAATGAAATCTACTCATTTTATTGCAAACGGTCATATCAAAAGGAGTTGTAGTTGTCCCCTCTTCAATATATCCATGTACGTGAAAATCTCTTTCTTGGACCCTATCATAAGTTAGTTCGTGGATTACGGTAGGATATCCATGAAAAGCAAAGATTACTGGTACATTAGGAGGAAAGAGCTTATCAAATTCTTTATCTGTAATTCCATGGGGATGGCGATCTTTAGAAACTAATCTAAAAAGATCTACCACATTCACTAACTGAATGGAGAGTTCCGGTAGCTCTTTTTGTAATATGGAATTTGCGGCCATCATTTCTAAAGTGGGAGTATCCCCTGCACAACCGAGCACCAAATCCACCCCTTTCTTACGCTTTGAAGCCCATTTCCAAATAGAGATTCCTTTAGTGCAGTGATCGATCGCGGCATCGATATTTAGCCATTGTAACATGGGCTGTTTTCCGCAAATGATCAAATTGATATAGTGCTTGCTCTTTAGACAATGATTTGCGACAGAGAGCAAACAGTTGGCATCAGGGGGAAGGTAAATTCTAGCTATTTCTCCCTTCTTTTGTAAAACAGAGCCTATGAATCCAGGTCCTTGATGACTATATCCATTATGGTCTTGCCTCCAAGCATGCGAGGTAAGAACATAGTTGAGGGAGGGAATGGGTTTTCTCCACTCTATCTCTTTGGTAGCTTTCAGCCATTTTGCATGTTGGTTCAACATAGAATCGACAATTATGGCAAAAGCCTCATAGCAAGGAAAGATCCCATGCCTGCCGGTAAGTAAATATCCTTCTAACCAACCTTGGCAAAGATGTTCACTGAGCACTTCCATTACTCTACCTGTAGGAGAGAGAGCCTCATCACTTTTGAGAATTTTTCCAAGGTGCATTCTTTGGGTTACGTCAAAGACATGATTGAAACGATTCGAATTAGTCTCATCAGGACAAAAAAGACGAAAATTTTTCTCCTTCTCATTGAGAAGGAAAATATCCCGTACAAACTTTCCTAATTCTCTGGTGGCTTCTCCAATTTCTTGCCCTCTTTTTGTAACCTTTAGGGCATACTTTTCGAAATGAGGCATTTTCAGCTCTTTGGTAAGAACTCCTCCGTTGGCATAAGGAGAGTTGCTCATACGATATTTTTTAGAAGGAATAAAGGTCTTCAGATCACTTTTAACTTTTCCCCTCTCATCGAATAACTCCTTGGGTCTATAACTCTGGAGCCATTTTTTAAAGATCTCAAAATGTTCTTTATTTTCTTTCACCTCAGACAATGGTACTTGATGAGACCTGAAGGTCCCTTCCACTTTTTCGCCATCTACTATTTTCGGTCCTGTCCATCCTTTAGGTGTGCGCAAAATGATAACAGGCCATTTGGGAACAGAAAGTTCCTTTTTTCCATATCTCTTTTTTTGGATCTTATCTATTTTCTTATAGGCTTTATTGAGTCCATTCCACATCTCTTTGTGCATTTTTTTCGGATCCGAACCCTCTAAATAGATAGGATCATAGCCCAATCCTTCGAAATACTCCTCTATCTCTTTTTTATTCATTCTACCAAAAATGGTAGGGCCCGCGATTTTATATCCATTGAGATGTAAAATGGGCAGTACAGCGCCATCTCTTGTAGGATGGAGGAATTTATTCGATTGCCAAGAAGCTGCAAGAGGTCCTGTTTCCGCCTCCCCATCTCCCACCACACAGGCTACAATCAATTTGGGGTTATCAAAAGCAGCTCCAAAAGCATGAACCATGGAATATCCTAACTCTCCTCCTTCATGAATCGAGCCAGGAGTCGGTGGACTCACATGGCTTGGAACACCTCCGGGCCATGAAAAATCCCGCATTAGCTCAGCCATTCCTTTTTCATCTTGGGAGAGGGTGGGATAATATTCTGTCATGGTATCTTCCAAATAGATGACGGAGCGAAGAGCCGGACCTCCATGACCTGGTCCTGTAATAAATAAAAACTCGCGTTTAGTATCTTGAATGAGCCGGTTGAGATGAAGATAGATAAAATTGAGACCGGGAGAGGTGCCCCAATGACCTAATAACCTCTCCTTGATGTCATCTTGTGTAAATGGCTTTTTCATAAGAGGATTTTTTTTGAGGTATATTTGTCCTACTGTCAGATAGTTAGCTGCATTCCAGAAACTCGTAAGATCTTTTAGATATTTGCTATGAAAACTTCTAAGTGAAACTCTACTCATGAATCATCCTTTTCCATGAGCTATAAGATAGTTTTCTATTTTTTCTAAATAGCTATTTCTTTTTTTTTAATACTTCAAAGCCTGATATAATATCGAATAACTCTTCGGTGATTTCTTTTTGGCGTTCCATATGAAAGGCTTTTTGTAGTTCACTTGTTCTCTCTTCGATATTCTCTTCAGCTGCTTGCATAGAAGCAAGCCTGCTGGCCTGTTCACTGGCGAGTGACTCAGCAAAGGCTTGATAGATGGAAGCATAATGATATTCTTTCATTAGCGAAAAAAAGAGATCTTCACTTGAAGCGCGAAAGGTGGGGATGGATCTACTCTGCCAAGGCTCTTCTTGCAATGATTGTAACCAAAAGTAATCTAAAGGAAATAGGAGTCTTTCATAGGGATTGATCTTTCCCTTTTTTCCCCATTGATTGTAACAAAAAGAGATTTGCCTTACCCCTTTTTCCTTAATCCATCTTTCCAGAGTTGCTAACAGTTCTTGGAGAAGATCAGAGATAGCAGAGAAAGAGGGAGGAAAAGGATAGATAATTAGATTTTTTTCTTTTCCCATCTTGTTAGCAAGACGCTCTCCAATAGCAATGGAAAAAGTCTCTTTTCCTTTTCTTTTTTCTTTTTTTTGTAAGAAGAATGAGAGGATTTTTTCATTGAAATCTCCGCATAGTCCTCTCTCCGATCCTAAGACAATCATCCCATACTTCTCTTCCCTTTGAAAGGATTGGAC
>CAYPKB010000124.1:0-4997 GCA_964411185.1 uncultured bacterium | reverse complement strand
GATTTTTTTGTATATCCATTAATAAAGAAAGCACATTTGCGAAGGGATACAGTTCAAGTTCAAATTCTTCCCAATATTGATTGTCCGGTTCACCACGATAAATCTTAAAAATTACGGTTTTTGCCATCATTCCTCACGATATTCTAAATCGGCATTTGGATATTACTGGGTACATTTTCAAGTGAAGGCTTAACTTTTTTAGCCCGCACATAATCCCTTTTTAAGGGTTTTAGATGTCTTATGTCAATCGGACGATAGCTAATTACAGGTTCATCTTTGTTTGAATCAAATGTCGCTATAGTCGTTTTCATCCAGTTTTCATCATCTCTTTCGGGAAATTCAGGTTTGAAATGGGCCCCTCTAAATTCATTTCGCAAAAGAGCCCCTTTGGCAATGATAAGCGCAAGCTCTATCATCGGTCCAAATTGTTTTGCAAAAACGTAGGTTTGATTGAGCATTTTTCCCCGATCATCTAGAGAGATATTTTTGTACCTTTCTCGTATTTCTTTGATAAACTCAATTGTTTTTTCTATATCTTTGTTATTTCTTTTTACCGTGAGATGTTGAACCAATTGTTCTGCCAGCTCATTATGCAAAGCATGGACATTTTCTTTTCCATCAGCAGCTAGAAGAGTTTTTTGTTCTTTTTCTTCTTCTTTGAGGGCTGATGCAAAAAGAGAATCGGGAAGGTCATGATAGCTAGAGGAAAGGCTATCTATATATTTGGGTACTTCAACTCCGCTTACCAGTCCACTAAATATACAAGATAGCAAAGAGTTGGCTCCCAAACGATTAGCTCCATGATAGGAGTAATCAGATTCCCCAATATTGAAAACTCCCTCAATATTGGTCATCTGTCTATATCTCTTATTACGATCAGGATCATCCGCTGCGGGCCAGTCAACCCAGCCTCCGCCCATTGTGTAATGGACAGCAGGAAAGATTTCCATAGGAACCTTTCTTGGGTCTACTCCCCTGAATTTTTCATAGATATCTAATGCCGCATCGAGTTTTCTTTGTATATCTTCTCCCAGTTCTGTTGCATCGAGATATACTTGGTTCTTACCATCAACTCCCAATCCCAGTTCACAAATTCGCAAGATCTCTCTGGCTCCTATATCTCTTGGGACAATATTTCCATAACCGGGATACATCTCTTCTAAAAAGTACCAAGGCTCACCGCTCTTGCCGCATGGTTTTATCTCCCCATTGGGAAATGTAATGGTTTTGGAAGAATCACCATATACCCAGACTCTAGAACCGGAACCTCTAAGAGCTTCCGTAAGTAATCTACATTTATCATGACCTGGAATAGCTGTAGGGTGGATTTGAATAAATTCACCATTGGCATACTGCATGCCTTGCATATAGGCCCTGGCATTGGCAGCTCCTGTGCAGAAGGTAGAATTGGTAGATTTCCGGTACAAGAAACCAAGCCCTCCAGTTGCCAGAACTACTGCATCTCCTTTGATCACATCCAATTCCAAATTATGTAGATTTTGGACGACAATACCCCTTGCTTTTCCCTCGTCATCCAAGATGAGACGTAAAAACTCATAGAATTCATATTTTTCTACCATCCCTTTTGTCTCATACTTTCGAACTTGCTCATCTAGAGCATAGAGGAGCTGCTGTCCGGTAGAAGCTCCGCAAAAGGCAGTTCTATTATAGAGAGTTCCGCCAAATCGGCGAAAATCTACATTCCCTTCCAGCGTTCGATTAAAAGGACAGCCAAAACGATCTAACATCCGTAAAATACCGGGACCTGCCATACACATCTCTAGAATAGGAGGCTGATTTGCCAGAAAGTCTCCCCCTTTTACGGTGTCATAGGCATGAATAATAGGAGAGTCTCCCTCTCCTTTTAAATTGACGGCAACATTGATGCCTCCTTGAGCGCAAACAGAGTGAGATCTTCTTACATTGGTTACGGAAATCAATTTTACGAAAGATCCCTTCTCTGCAAGCTTTATAGTAGCAGAGAGTCCTGCCAGACCTCCACCTACAACAATTACCTCTTTTCCTTTCTTTTCCATCGTCAATCTCGCAAATTAAACCAATAAGATCCCCAAATGGATGCAAGACCCAAAAAGAGTAATAATCCTGCAAACGCAAGAGAGTAATTCACCATCTTTTTTTGTGACCGGTAGCTAAGAATCAACCCCCAAGAAATAGCAAAAGTCCAAAGCCCATTTCCTGCATGAAAGGCTGCTGCAAGAACAAAGATAGTATAAATGATATCCATCCAAATGCTTTTGAAGGTATCTCGGACGTGGAGCAGCATAGCTGTAGCAATATCATTTGAAACGGCTACCGTCTCCCAGTCAGATAATTGGTAACTGCCAATCGTTCTCTTCCATTGGATCTGCTCATTTCGATCCTGTTCCTCTTCCAATTCCTCTTTAAGCTGTTGGTGGAAAGAGATAGCATCAGAAGAGGGAACAGTGAGCATGAATGGAGTAGCCTCTTTTCCTTCTTCTCGGAATTTTTCTACCTCTTCTGCTCCATATAATGATACACCCAGTCTGGGAGCAAGTGTGTACAGACCCTCATCTAAGCTTATTTTTACAAAATATTGTTTTTGATTGTTTCTCATGGCCTCTTTGGGCTTGTCGATAAAACGCATTTGAATGACATGTAATATGATGCCCACAAGAAGTATCCAAGAAGAGAGGCGCTGCCATGTATAAGCTCTATTCCTGCCATACCCTAGAGAGGGTTTTGACCCGTCACTCTTTCTGCTATTGAATTTTGCAGTAAGAGCATATTTGATACCCCAAGCCGCATGGAAGGCAATCGGAAGGCCTATCAATGTCAACTCTATTACTTGCAGAAAGGGAAGCCCATGGATGACATTTACTATGTTGATAAATCCTCTTCCATCTTCTCCCAACCACAGAGCGGCTTGCGAGTTGGTTAATAGATGCTCGACTAAGTAGATGACAATCCAAAGTCCTAATAGAGAATGGACGCGGCGCCAGATAAATGCAGAGGGAATGAGATACTCTTTTTTAGATAGCATAGAGTATTGTTCTACAAAATCTTAGTTTCTTTTTCCAAAAAAAAGTTATAAGCCGTAAAAGTTTTTTGCATTTTGCGTGGTTTGAGCGGCAAAAAAATCCCTGTCCATATTTTTCAGCTCCGCTAAAAAATCTGCCGTCTCTTTTACATAAGAGGGTTCATTTCTTTTTCCTCTTTTACTTTGAGGTGCAAGATAAGGAGCATCTGTTTCTACCACAATGGACTCTATAGGCAGCTTTTTGGCCACTTCTTGCAAAGCAATGCTTTTTTTGAAGGTGACAATTCCGGAAAAAGAGATATACCATCCTCTATCTATCGCCTCCTCAGCTTCTGCCAGAGTGCCGGTAAAACAATGCAAAACAGCTTTCAAAGGAGAAGAGGCTGTAATAGAGAAGAGATCTTCAAAAGCTTCTCTACAGTGAAATATGATGGGATAGTCTAAAGAAAGAGCAAGATCTATATACTTCTCTAGAAACTTTCTCTGTAATTTTTTAGGAGAGTGCTCATAGTAATAATCGAGTCCGGTCTCTCCGATAGCCACAAAAGAACCTTTTTTCGCTTCTTCTTCGAATAAAGGGAAATGGAGCTCTCCTTCTTTTTCTACATCATGCGGAGTGGTTGCTCCTGCAAGAAGAATTTCCGGATGTTTTCCTGCAAGGATGATCCCTTCTTGGAGACTTTTTTCATCTGTGCATATATCTACTATATACTCTACATTTGCTTCCCTAGCTCTTTGTAATAGATCTTCAGCTTCCCAAAAAAGCTCTCCTGTCATATGGGCATGAGTATCAAAATACATAGCAACTATTAGATAGAAGAGATCGATTCCCTGTCTACCATTTTCTGGAAGACAGAAAACCTATCAGTATAGATCACGTGAGAAAGATCACTTCGTCGACTCTTTCTTCTAAGAGGTTCTTGTAGAGGGTCAAAAAAAGGTCTCACCTTTTCTAATTTTTCACCGAAAGCAAAATCTTTCTCTTCCTCTTTTTCGAATAGTGTTTCAATCTCTTCAATCCAGTTTTTCTCCCATCTATGTCCCCAACATTGTGCTTTTTTTATCATCTCTTCTTTTGTTTTTACCCAGTTGAAATGGTGAAAAAAGGGATGGTCATTTTCTGCGATTCTCTCTTTCTTGTTTCCTTCGCATTTGAAAAAAGTCCCATATCTCTCATAGGGTTGAATCATATTATTCATACATAGTGTATCACCCTGAATTAAAAGCGCATTGTGATGGAAGGTGGTAGATCGTAAGGAGGGTTTGTAAAAGTAGCGATAACATAAAAAGCGCAATGCCACATACTTTTTATATTCTCCTTTTTTCAGCCAATGCGCAAATCGCTCTCCTTCCGGGATTTCATCACAATCTAAAAAAAGGTAGTAAGGAGTGGTAGAAGCATGAATATACCCAACATATCTAGCTGTGGCATGCCAAATAGAGCTCCACTCCTTATCATTGGGTCTATACAAAAGATAAGGGGAATAGGGCTTATTACCATCATAAGAAAATTGAACGAATGTAATATCAGGATGAGCATGATAGGTCTCTTCTAAAATCTCTCTATCTTCCTCACTCCCATCGAAAAAGTGATCACAGACAGGTACTACAATCTGCTTCGAAAAATGTTTCGATTCTTCTATAGCCCGGTCCAAAAACCGTCGATCATTGGAACAGTAACAAATTACCGTTGTGATTTCATCTTCCATAGAGATATTCCATCTCCTTTTTATACATATGGGGAAAGTCCACTCTTTTCATCATCACTTTCTCTTTCACCTTGGGGGGAAAAGTATGAGATAAGAAAGGGTCAAAATAGGGCTTTGTATACTCTATTTCCGACGAAGATCCCTTATAGTGATAGCCATCTAGTAGGATCGTTTGTAGATTGTCATCCTCTTTTCCCTCTGTTTTATTCTCTATTTTAATTTCTTTTTCACTATCCGATTTCACCCAACAGTAGTGATGTATAAAAGGT
>CAYPKB010000123.1:0-5019 GCA_964411185.1 uncultured bacterium | reverse complement strand
GCGCAGCTTCCTTTACAGAAGAAGTTTTGGCTCCTAAACATTCTAATGCCTGCAATAAAGGATGAATCACTCGATTTTTTTGGATAGATTCATCTCCAGAGATAACCACTTTTTTATCTTGTAAAGCAGCATAGGAGGTAAGAAATCTATAACAAAGTCCTGAGTTCCCTACATCAATTTCTTGACCTGCTGAGATAGGGACTCCGCTTACCCCTGTTAGAAAAATGCTATTTTTCTCCTTTCGTATCTTTACACCGAAAGAAGAAAGGGAGCGTAGCATCGCTTCTGTATCAGGCGAAGGTAAATAATTTTTCACAAAGCTCTCGCCCTCCGACAGACCTGCAAAAGCAAGAGCTCGCATGGTTTGCGATTTAGAAGGAGGAACCAAACAATTACCTGCTAACCTAGAACTAAATATCTCAATTGACATATGATTATTTGAGATATCAAACACTATTTCAATCTATTAAAAAAAGAGAAATTTCCTCAAAATGACCTCTGTAAAAGAAAAAAGCTCTCCTATGACAGATAAAAAACCAGATTATATGAAAATCGACGAGTATCAAACCCGCTTGTCTAAGCTGGAAGAGATGCAATCTTGGGGTATGAACCCCTATCCTCATGAATTCCAAAAAAAGGATGAGGCTAAAAATCTTTTAGAGAAATATGGAGAAAAATCTCCCGGTCATTTTGATGATGCTGCCTCTGGCGCCACTCCCCAAGCCTCTATAGCCGGGAGACTGGTTCTCTTTCGTGCTATGGGAAAAAATGCTTTTGGGCATATTCAAGATCAGTCCGGCAGAATACAGGTGATGTTCAATAAACAGATTACCGAAGTTTCCCAGCTCAATACACAAGAGATCTCTCCTATGAAATTCATCGAAAAGAAGTTGGATCTTGGTGATATCCTCGGAATCAAAGGAAATCTTTTTCATACTCAAAAAGGAGAATTGACCCTTTTTGTGAAAGAGGTGAACCTGCTTTCAAAATCTCTTTTACCCTTGCCTGATAAACATAGCGGACTTGCTGATATGGAAACTCGCTATAGAAAAAGATGGCTTGATCTCATTTCAGACCGGAGTTCATTAGAGCGGTTCACTATCCGAAGCAAAATGATTTTTCTTATCCGTCAATTTTTTTCCCAGCGATCTTATCTAGAACTGGAAACCAATATATTACAAAACATCTATGGCGGAGCCGAGGCAAAACCTTTTATCACCCATCTGAACTCTCTACATCAAGATATGTATGCAAGAATTGCCATTGAGATTGCTTTGAAAAAGCTTCTTGTTGGAGGGATGGAAAGAATCTTCGAAATTGGAAAAGTCTTCCGTAATGAAGGTATCGATAGAACACATAATCCAGAATTCACCATGTTAGAGGCTTATTCTGCCTATGAAGATTACCATGATATGATGAAACTCATGGAAGAACTCTTTGCATTTGTTGCAAAAGAACTTTTTGGCACTACAAAAGTCACTTTTACGACAAAAGAAGGAGAAAGAGAAATCGATCTCTCCCCTCCATGGAAAAGAATGAGTATGGTAGAGGCTATCGAAACCTATGCACAGATTCATCCAACTCATATGACAGATGAAGAGATGCGAGCCTACTTGAAGCAGCATACAGAACTCGCCGAAGAGGAGATCAACTCTTTGCCTAGAGGTCTTTTGATTGCAGCTCTTTTTGAAGAGCTTGCAGAACCTCATCTAATAGAGCCGCATCACATCGTTGACCACCCCATCGAAACAACACCTTTATGTAAGTTGCATAGAGATCCTCAATTGGCAAAACAAGGTTTTGTAGAGCGGTTTGAAACTTTCATATGTGGCCGTGAAATGGCCAACTCTTATACGGAACTCAATGATCCTATTATCCAAAGAAAATTGCTTGTGGAACAAAGGTCTCATGATGAGGCCCATCCTGTGGATGAGGAGTTTGTAGAAGCGATTTGTCAAGGAATGCCGCCAGCAGCTGGTATCGGAATCGGAATCGATAGAATGGTGATGCTTTTCACCAATGCTCAGTCCATTCGTGATGTAATCTTTTTTCCTTTGATGCGAAAAGAAGATTAAAGCTTTTTTACTACATATCCGGAGGGAGTATCTTCAATGCGATACCCTCTATTCTGAATCTCATCTCGAAGTTGATCGGAAAGGGAAAAATTTTTCTCTTTACGAGCTTCTATCCTTTTTTGCGCTAACTCTTCGATCTCTTTGGGAATCTCCTCCATCTCATCCAATGGAAGTGTAGCCAATACAAGATTCCAATCTTGTAAAAGTCGATAGATTCGTTCCCCTTCTTCTCTCCCTAGCTTTTCTTCATCACAAAGAAGGTGAACCTCTTTGATTAGCTGAAATAACTGACCAAAAGCCTGAGAGATATTCAAATCATCTGCAAGCGCTTCTTCAAAACCTTGTTGATGTTTTTCTATCAGCTCATCCATGGGATAGTTTTCATTTTTTTCCGGTAGATGGGAGATCCGATAGAGGAAATCTTTTACTCTCATCCTTGCAGATTTTACAGCCTCTAACTCCTGGAAGGTAAAGTTACATTGCATTCGGTAATGAGTCTGCAGAAGCATCTGACGAATATCTGTAGGATCATATCCCTTTTCCATAAGATCTCTTAGGGTATAAAAATTTCCCAAAGATTTGCTCATCTTCTTTCCTTCTACTACAAGATGTTCACTGTGAGCCCAAATTCTAGCAAAAGTTTGTCCTGTGGACCCTTCACATTGCGCTATTTCGTTTTCATGGTGAGGAAAGATATTATCAACACCACCGCAATGTATATCTATCGTCTTGCCTAATACTTGAGTCGCCATAGCGCTGCATTCGATATGCCATCCGGGACGCCCCTTTCCAAAAGAACTTTCCCAAAAAATAGGACCATCCCTCTCTTCTTTATACTTCTTCCATAAGACAAAATCAGCTAGATCTTCCTTTTCATATTCATCATGAGTCATACGTTCAGATGCTCCAAGCTTTAGCTGAGAGAGTTCTAGATGAGAAAGCTTTCCATAGGAAGGGAAGGATTTGATAGAAAAATAGATATTTCCATCTTTACCTTCGTAGGCAAATCCCTTCTGTAATAGATCTTCGACCATCGAGATCATTTGAGGAATATATTCTGTGGCCTTGGGATAAAAATTGGCTTTTTTTATCTGGAGCGTTTCTAAATCTTCGAAGAAGGCATCGATATATTTTTTTGTGAATTCTTTGAGTGTACAATTTTCTCGAATAGCACCTTCGATTGTCTTATCGTCTACATCAGTGATATTCATGGCATGCTTTACCGAAAAACCAAAAAATTCCAACACTCTTTTTAAAAGGTCTTCAAAAATAAAAGTGCGCAAGTTTCCAATATGGCTATAATCATAGACAGTAGGACCACAGGTATAAAGTAATATCTGATGGTTGTCAGGCAGGGCTGCCTCTTTTTCTTTTGAAAGGGTGTTATAAAGATATAATGTTCTTCTGCTCATGCTTGATTTGCGAGGGATTGTAAGGTTCTATAATCGATTTTTCCTGTTCCTAATTTGGGAATCTCTTCCAATTTTTCAATCGCTGTAATTTTAACCAATCTACTAAACCCTTCTTTTTTAAGAAGCTCGTTTATTTCTGGGATGGAAAGATCTAGAGTGGTAAAAAGAACTAAAGAAGCTTTATCAGGATCTTCTTCATTCACACACAGCGCAATAGATTCTTCCTCTGCCTGTAATTGCTCTCTTAGCGTCTCTTCCACTGCGCCAAGACTAATCATCTCTCCACCAATTTTGGCAAATCTCTTCAATCTACCAGAAATAATCAAATTCCCTTGCTTATCTACATAGCCCAGGTCACCGGTTTGGTACCATTTTTTTCCTCTTATTTCAATGAAAGGAGATTCTCTTTTTCCCAAATAACCTGGAAATACATTGGGACCATGGATGCAAAATTCTCCTTCTGCATGCTCAGGTAGGGGTTCTTTAGTTTCAGGATGAATGGTACAGACCTCTACTCCCGGTATAGGCTCTCCGACTCCCACTTTCTTTTTATTTTCCCGATTCAAAGAGATCACTGGAGAACACTCTGTAATACCATAACCTTCCAAAAGCGATTTATTACTACCTAGTTTTTCTACTTCCTTACGTAATGAGTCGGGAGTTTTTTCTGCACCTGTTACAATCAAATGAAGTTTTTTCAATTGCTTAGGCTCTGCTGAATTCAATACATTTTTCAAAAAGCTGGGAGGAGAACAGAAAATGGTAGCTTCCCATTTTTCTATTCCCTTCGCAATGGCATACCCATCCGTAGGATCAGGCCCAAAAGCCACTTTGATTCCGGAGAGAATGGGAAAAAGACCTGCAACAGAGAAACCAAAAGAATGAAAAGGAGGTAGCACTCCATAGAGAACATCCTGTGAAGATAATTCGATACATTGCAGTGCTCCATGTAAGTTGGAGATAATATTTTTGTGAGTTAGGGGAACTCCCTTCGGTGTAGTTTCTGTTCCGCTGGTGAATAATATGACGGCTGTATCATCTTCAGATAATTTGTTGATATGGTGTAATCGCAATAGAGATTTGAAGGAAGCAAACGACAAAATAGATTTTTTTATTGTATTTCCCGGAATCGTTTTGTAATCGTTGTGATAGAAAATCGATATTAGGCACGCGGCCAACAGCGGATAGTACATAATCACATTCCACCAGTACTTTTTTATTATTGTGCACAATATCGAGGTACAATTTATTATTTTTACCTGACATTTGAAGAATTCTGCTGTTTTGTTTACAAGCAATATGTTTTCTGTATTTTATTCGTTTGTATAACAAAGGTAGACATTTCTGTTCGCGGCTGCGGCCGAGAATGATAATCCGGTTCTTCTGTGCCAGGTTCAGCGCATAGTCAAAGGCAGCATCTCCTGCCCCGATAATTACTATTTTTTTATTTCTTACCGTTAATAAACGGGTAATTTGTGTGAAAACGCGCTTTTGCAATCCATTAACAGGATAACTTAATTTTTTTGGTTTCG
>CAYPKB010000122.1:0-5180 GCA_964411185.1 uncultured bacterium | reverse complement strand
ATTTATTCTCAAAGTGGCAATTGGCAAATGATGTTTGCTTTTGCTTTTCTTCCCACTGTAATTTTTCTTGTGGGACTTTTTTTTCTACCGGAGACTCCAAGTTATCTTCAAGGAATAGGAAAGAGAAAAAAAGCTCATAGAATCCTGCATAAAATTACGGGGAGAGCTATGGAAAAAGATATCTCATTAGAAGAAAAAGAGGAGAGAGTAAAAAAGGAAGCCTTTTCTTCTCTTTTCAAAGCTGAGAATCTTCCACCTCTTGTAACAGGTCTTGGTATTAGTATTTTTCAACAGATCACCGGAATCAATGTGATCATATATTATGCCCCGAAAATTTTTCAGATAGCAGGCTATTCCTCTGCTCCTTCAGCTATTTATGCCACTATTGGTATAGGTATTGTCAATGTAATCATGACGATCATCGCTGTTCTTGTAATCGATAGAGTAGGACGAAGACCTCTACTAATAATAGGCCTCATTGGTATGTCGCTATCTCTTTTTACACTGGGAATATCATTTTTCGAGAGAGAATTCGATATTGGAATAGTATCTCTCATCAGTCTCATGGCCTATGTTTCATTTTTTGCTATTAGTTTGGGACCAGTGGCATGGTTGATTATTGCTGAGATTTTTCCACTTTCTGTACGCGGAAGGGCAATGGGATTGGCTATTTTTGCCAACTGGACCTGTAATTACCTGGTATCCCTTACCTTTTTGAATCTGATTGCTGAGGTCACTCCATCCGGAGCTTTTTGGTTATATACAGGTATCTGCCTTTTTGCTCTCTGGTTTGTTTGTGCAAAAGTACCAGAAACCAAAAACAAAACATTCGAAGAAATTCATCAATTTTGGAAAAAATAAGTAGACCCTTTTCCCTTCTTGATTTTTTCAACAGAAAATTTCTTGCCTCTTCAAATAACATCCAATAGTATAACCACCAATTAGGAGGTATATTCCATGTCCTTTTCTGAGATTAAAAAACATCTCAAAGATGAAGCTGATTCTCTGTTGAAGCACAAATGTAAAGTTTCCAAAGATAGATTGCACATTCCCGGATCTGATTGGGTTGATAGAATTTTCGGTCCTTCAGACAGATCTATACGTGTCCTTCGCTCCCTCCAAACTATATTTTCTCATGGAAGACTTGCTAATACTGGATATCTATCTATTTTACCCGTTGATCAGGGGATCGAACATGCTGCAGGTGTCTCTTTTGCGCCAAATCCTGACTATTTTGATCCTGAACATATTATTAAGCTTGCAATAGAAGGTGGATGTAATGCAGTGGCTACCACTTTAGGTGTACTTGGAATGACGGCAAGAAAATATGCTCATAAAATACCTTTTATTCTGAAGTTCAATCACAACGAGCTTTTATCGTATCCTAACAGCTATGACCAAATTGTCTTTGCTTCTATGAAACAAGCTTTAGACCAGGGTTGCGTCGCAGTTGGTGCTACTATCTATTTTGGTTCTCCTGAAAGCAGAAGACAGATCATAGAGGTGAGCAAAGCTTTTTCTATGGCTCATGATTTGGGCATGGCAACGATATTGTGGTGTTATTTGCGTAACAAAGCTTTCAAAACAGAGAACAAAGATTACCACGAAGCAGCCGATGTAACAGGACAAGCAAACCATCTAGGGGCGACAATAGAAGCAGATATTGTAAAACAAAAACTGCCCACAACAAACGGAGGTTTCAAGGATTTGAAATTTGGTAAGACCTCGGACAAGGTATATGAAGATCTTTGCAGTGATCACCCTATAGACCTCTGTAGATACCAGGTAATCAATGGATATATGGGAAGGGTAGGATTAATCAACTCTGGAGGACCCTCCGGAAAAGATGATATGGCTCAAGCAGTAAGAACAGCTGTTATTAACAAACGAGCAGGCGGAATTGGTTTAATTTCTGGTAGGAAAGCATTCCAAAAGCCTCGGGATGAGGGAGTTAAGCTTCTTCATGCTATCCAAGATGTCTATTTGTGCAAGGATGTCACTATAGCTTAATTATATAATTATTTTTTTTAATTTAATAAAAAAGTTCACTTTTATTTATATTTACTTCTTTTTTTGTTAAAATAGCCTCTAAATTTAGAGGCTATTTTTTTATGACTATTTCTAATTCTTTGTTATCGGGCAATCAAAATGTCAGTACCCCATCAACTTTTACTACTGAAAAAACTTCTTCTGAGAAAGGGAGACTTCTATCCAATAATGAGAAAGTAAGTTCAGTTTCTACAACTCATTTTGAGAAAAAAATCTATCTATCCATTGATGAAATAGAAAGTAGCATTAAAGGTTCTTTAGTTAAGTATGCTCGAAAGCATCTCCATTCTTTTGTTTTTGATGTTATTTTTGGAGACAAAGATTGGGATTTTCAAGATATAGATGATCTTTTCATCAGAGAGCCTCATTACCCTAGTTGTAACAATAGTTGTAAAAACAAAGAAGATAAAAGCAAAGATGTTAAGAAAAAAGATCTTGAGAAAATAGAAAAAGAAAAATTCATATCCAATTATGCTTCTCGATATAAATACAAAATAACTCTTATTAATACCGCCGTAAAAAATCTATTTTTTCGGATGTCAGATTTTCAATTCATCCCTTTCGTAAATAAACTCGAAAGAGATAGAAGAAAAAATTGGTTTTGTTTTTTAACAGCAAAGGAATCCATTCCCATGAAAGAATTTTGTTTAAATATGGAATGCGATCAACTTGCCATTGCACAAAAATTCCTTCCCTCCTGGGAAATATCTTCTTGCGAAAATCAAATTTTCCATATGGAACCTCCTAAAATAGAGGCATCGAAGGCTGGAAAGATTTTTCATGAAATGAAAATGCCCAATTCTGTCCGTGTACAGCTATTTGAAAAAATTTCTGATTATTTAGATCGGGTAACCCCAATATTAGATCTAAAGGATATTGATATGACTTATGATGAAACAGTCCAAAAAAAATTCGACGAATTAGAAAAGCTTTTGGAAGTTCCTGATCTTTCTATTACATTGGCTCCCGCTCGTCCCGCAGATAAACTTATGCCCTACATCATTGTAAATGGAGAAATTGAACATCGCATTCCTGATCCAGTGAGCAATATGCAGAGTTCCGATTTATCAGAGGAAGTAGTTGTTCCAGATTGTTCTATTCAATAGACATCATCGATGTAATTCACTAAAAAGATCAGGCCAAAAATTGTTTTTTCTTGGAGATATTTTCCCTTCCCACGGAATAGGATAGATAGGTGGAGGTATTTCCTTTTCCTCTGTTGGTATCCATTTTCCAAAAAAGCCCGCTTTATCCTTTGCCATAAGAGCGGCGATCTTGGCAGCTCCTTTAGAAAGATCTATATCTGGTTTTTTCGTTGTACCTCGAATGGGGATGGTAAGAACATATTCTTTAGGGAGATTGGTTAAGCCAAAACTGTGAGCTAAGGCGCTTTGAGTTATGCCGAGAGTCATCCGAATTTTCTTATTTTTCAGGTTGATTTTTCCCCAGGTACAAAAATGCAACACATCTGCGATAAGCATATCCATTCTTTGGCAGGTTATAATTTGATCTTTGATAGAAAAGTCTAATGGGTTGAACCAGACAGTCATGGTCCTTTGTCCCAGTAAGGAACGCATTTTCAAAAGACTGATGGCAAGAGATAGGGTGCTG
Source organism: uncultured bacterium (assembly GCA_964411185.1). Classification (GTDB taxonomy): domain Bacteria; phylum Chlamydiota; class Chlamydiia; order Chlamydiales; family SM23-39; genus CAYPKB01. Next base: position 1,520 of record CAYPKB010000122.1, on the reverse strand, counting down.
CCATTTTGACATCTGATCTTTCCCATATCTAAAGTAGCACGATCAATAACTAGTTGATTGGTATCAAAGGATAGAGGAAAAGAAAAACCATTTTTATGAATTAAAAGTTGTACCGGATGGTCGGCAGATATGGCTGTTACAAAAAATGGATTAATCTCTTTAAAGAGATAATTACTTAGATTTTCTGTAAGATAAAATTGAGCGATGAGATTTTTTCGCAAGGTCAAAATCCCATTTTCGATCTTACCAAAAATATCTGTTCGGAGACTTTCACTATCTATAGAAGCATCCAATCTGCCCTTCCCCTTCTGCATAGAAAGAGTAGCTTTGCCATCTGCTGTATCCCCCATCAGAGCAGCTAAAAAAGGTCCATTTTTGACTACTTGTAAAAAGTAGGTAGGTAGATGGGAAAAGGAGAGGTCTAGGTTACAAGTAAGATCATTCCATCTGGCCAAATCGGAATTCCCACGGAGAGAGAAAAACCCTTGTTTCCCACTGGGAGCAGAGATGTTGGCTTTGGCATCTATTTGCCAGTTGCTCTTTTTTCTTTCTGCTTCTGCAAAAAGTTCAGAAACTTCCACTTCAGGATAGGAAGGATGATCAACGTAAATACTGGCATTTTGCAGAGAAAAGGAGCCGGTAAAACTTTTCCAATTTCCGTCTAATAATCGGATGGATCTCCATAGAGGTTGACTTACGCGGAGTTGGTCAAAACCAATTACATACTCTTTTCCTTTTGCATGGAAGTGAGAAATCTCTTGTGGACCAAACCAGGATAGGCGGAGTTTTCCTACTTCGATCTTGGCATCTATTTTTTTCTCAGCGTAGTGCATTAAGATCTTAGTGCCTGCTTTGGTAGATGCGAGATATGGGAGGAAAAGTAGTAATAAAAAAAGGAGAAAAGATATGAGAAGCCAGATATATTTTTTGGACATATCTTATCTATAGCAAAAAGATATCTTTTATTCCACAGTTACAGACTTGGCCAGATTTCTAGGTTGATCTATGTCACTGCCTCTTTTTTCTGCTATATAATAAGCCAATAATTGCCCCACAATAGTAGAAGGAAAAATAGCTGTTTCATCGCTGGTTGTAGGAGTCCATATAATATCATCTGCGATCGATTCAATGCCTGTATATCCATTAGGGACTATAGCCAAAATAGGACCACCTCTAGCTTTGACTTCCATCAAATTACTGAGCATTTTGTCATAGGTTTGTTTATTGGCGCAAAAGGCGATCACAGGATGTTCTGGATGGATCAACGCTATAGGACCATGTTTCATCTCTCCTGCAGGATAACCGTTGGCATTTACATAAGAGATCTCTTTGAGCTTGAGAGCTGCTTCTAAGCAGGTCGCATGCATATAGCGTCTCCCAAGAAAGAGGAAATTTTCGAAATGTGCATATTTATAAGCTATATCTCGTATCATTTCAGCTTTTTCTAGCGTTTGTCGCATTCTAAGAGGAATCTTTTTTAATTCTTGAATTATAGAAAGGCCCTCTTCTTTTGTCATATG
>CAYPKB010000121.1:0-5229 GCA_964411185.1 uncultured bacterium | reverse complement strand
ATAAAAATTACGTTGATGATGCCAGAAGCTTTGCTTCTCTCTCTACATCTCTTATCGCCTCCAATGATACCAGATCCCTTCCCTGATGAAAAGAGATTAATTGACGGAGCTTCTCCCCTATTTCCATCCAAGAAATCTCTTGTTGGAGAAACCTCTGTACTAGAACCTCATTTGCAGCATTCAAAAAAGAGGGATAGCTCTGTTTTTTGACAAGCGCTTGGTAGGCAAGGTCCAAGCAAGGAAATTTTTTTTTGTCATAAGGATAAAAATTCCAATGGGAATAGGTAGAAAAATCAAGAGGAGATATAGAAGAGATTTTTCTCTCTGGATAGGTCAAGGCATATTGAATGGGAAGTTGCATATCCGGAACAGAAATTTGTGCAAATAGAGAGCCATCATTCCATTCGACAAAACTATGCACTAAGCTTTGTGGGTGAATGACTACCTCAATTTTTTCCGGTGGCAACTGAAATAGGTAACTGGCCTCAATGACTTCGAGACCTTTATTCATCAGTGTAGATGAGTCTACTGTGATTTTTTTACCCATAGACCAATTGGGATGTGAGAGAGCCTCTTCCCTTGTAATTTGAGAAAAAGTTGCTGGATCCCTATTCCAAAATGGACCTCCTGAAGCTGTAATAATAATCTTATGCACTTCATCTATCTTTTTTCCATCTAGACATTGGAATATAGCACTATGTTCACTATCTACCGGAATGAGAGTACCTTCACTTTCTTTCCATGTTTTCAGAAGAATCTCTCCTCCCATGATAATGCTCTCTTTGTTTGCAAGCCCTACAGTCTTTCCTGCTTGTAAGGCATGAATAGTAGGAAGAAGTCCAAGACTACCACTCATCGCTTGCATCACGAAATCTACGGAAGGGTGAGAAGAAATTTCCAATAGCCCCTCCAATCCGGAGAGGACCTGTAAACTCTTATGTCTTGCTTGGAATTTTTCTGCTTCTATTGGGTCGTAAATCACTACCATTTTTGGAGAGAAGATCTTTAGATCTCTCTCTAAAGCCTCAATATTACTATGCACAGCCATAGCAAAAAGTTCGAAATCATCTGGATATTTCTCTAAAACTCTCAGGGTATTTTGTCCAATTGATCCACTACTTCCGAGTAGAGTTATTTTTCGCATTGTGCCCTCCAAACTTTACTCTTTTTACGATACAATATGGATTGCCATCCCAAGGAGAAAAGATAGAAAATTGTCATCCATATTACTACAAGACCTGAGGTAGAAAGAGGGAGATTATAGACAGATAATAGATGTCTGGAAGTTGCTACGCCAAACAGGGAGGCAAAGATTACAATAGAGATGGAGCCTAAACAGAGGGGAATAATTTTTGAATGGAAAAGACGCATAATAAGGTAGGGAACTGTCAAAAATGAGAGGAATAGAACAATACCCATAGCTCTAAAAGCTGCAATAGAAGTAAAGGCTAGCAAAAAAATCAACATATAGTGATACAAAGCAGGGCGCATACCAAGTATTTTTGTATGGATAGCGTCAAAAGTTGTGTAGTAAATTTCCTTGAAAAACAAGAAAAGAAAGAAAAGGTTTCCTAGGAAGACCAACCCGCTGATTTGTAGATCTTTTGGATGCAATGCATCGATATTTCCCATAATGATTTCGGTTCCTAAATGTGTATTTCGAGTGAATAGGGTTACCAGTATTATCCCTAAGGAAAAAAGTCCGGTAAAGACTAGACCAATACTGGCATCTTTCTGCAAACGAAAAACTTTCACGGATCCTTCGGTAATGACAACAGTCAAGCAAGCAGAAACAAGAGAGGCTATACATAAAGTAGAAATGGATAGAGAGCCATGAATGATCTTATCTGGAGCCATCAAAAAGACTGCTACCAAACCGATCAAAACCGTATGAGAAAGAGAATTGGCTAGCATAGTCATTCTACGTAAGTTAAGGAAGAGCCCAAGAAGACTCGAGGGTATAGACAACAAAAGAAGTACTAACAGTTGCAGTTCATCTGTAGCTATTTCCTTCACTATATCAAACGATACGATCCGCTTGGCTAGCTGGATGAAAAACTGAAAAAAGTCAAGATCCCAGTAAGGTGAAATACTAAACATGGCGAGCTGGGGGTATAGGTTGTTCATGGGGATCTTTCGTAGGATTTTCTAGCAAGTGATCTAGCCTTTCCTCTATTTCTCTTGTCAGAACATGTTCCATTTCCTCTGCGCTAGAATGAACTTTATTCTTATCGATGCCAAGCTGATCTGTTAAAAAGAGTTCCCATAATCTATGCAAGCGAACTATGGATATTGCTTTTGTGATCCCTTTATCAGTAAGAATATAATTATCTTTCCTTCGAATCAGGTATCCTCTTCTTTGTAGTACCAATAGTTGGTAACGCAACCAAAATTTAGATGGATATCTCTTTTGTAATTCTTCTAAAGGAAGGGTAGTCTCTTTATAGATAGCTTTTATGATATTTTCCCTAAGGCACTTCATTCGAAAAGAGATGATGCGAATCCCACGGAACAAAAAACCTCTTTCCGGAGCAATAAGCAAAGAGAGAAAGGCAAAAACAACAGCCGTCAAAATAATGGAAGGTCCCAAAGGAAGATAATTACCATTGCAATGTACCGCGAACGAAAGAAAAGAACCTATCACTGCTGATGTGGCAGCAATCATTCCGGAACATAAGAAAAAAAGAGATAAACGATGAGTCCATTGTCTTGCTGCTACCGCTGGAGCTATTAACATTCCCGAAAGGAGAATAATTCCGACATTCCTTATTCCAAATACAATAGAGATAAGCAAAAAAAGAAAAAGAGACCATTCTAGAAATTTTGTAGGTAGGGCTCGAAGTTTTGCTTCTGTACTATCAAATAAAATCATTCGTATAGGACGAAAGAAAATAACCAAAAAGAGAGCGAAAATAAGAAAAAAATAAAGATAAGCTTTTACTACATCCTCTGTTATCAGTGCAGATTGGCCGTATAAATACCCAAATATAGATTGATAGGCTTTTGGGTGAGAAAATTGCATCTTAGAGGCAATAACTACTCCGAAACCAAAAAAAACAGAAAGAACAGATAATAACGCACTGTCTGATGAAACTTTTTTTCTCGAAGTTAAAAAAGTGATTGCTCCATAAGCAAGAGAAGAAGTGAATACTCCCCCTACAAGCATTCCTATATGCTTCCCTCCTGCCACTAAAGATCCCAATAAGACGCCCGGATAAGCAGCATGAGAGAGAGACTCCCCTAAAAGAGATTCCTTTCGAAGAAAAAAAATCGATCCTATCAAAGCAAGAGATGTAGAGATAAGAATAGCTCCTAAAAGAGGCGTTGCCATTACTGGATCAGTGAAAAATGAAGGAATCATACAATAGGTTGTCCTGTTTTTTGTATGAGGCTCAACTTAAAAACTTCATCTAAAATGGTAGAGTTTTTCCCGAAGGTGTTAGACAGGTTTTTCTCTGTCAGAACTTCATCAGTAGCTCCTTGAGCAATCACTCTTCGATTGAGAAAGATAAGAGAGTCAAAATATCTTTGTAAGCAAGATAGATCGTGATGAACAATAAATATAGTTTTCCCCTTCTGCCTCATAGAAGATAGGAGCTCCATCAAAACTTTTTCTGTTGTGGCATCCACTCCTTGAAAAGGTTCATCTAAAAAATAGATAAGAGCCTCTTGCACAATAGCTCTAGCAAAGAATAACCTTTGCTTTTGCCCTCCAGAAAGAGCATCTATCTGTCTATCTGCCACATGAGTAAGTCCTACTTTTTCAAGCGCATCCCAAACCTTTGCTCTATCACTTTTCGTTGTCCAAGCAAAAAGCCCTTTGTAACATCCCATCAATACCACATCAAAGACTGTGATAGGAAAATCCCAATCAATCATCTCTTTTTGAGGTACATAAGCAATTTGTTTCTGTATCTGACTCAATGGTTTTCCTAAAAAAGAAAAATGACCAGAAATCGTTGGAATAATCCCTAAGGCTGCTTTGATCAGTGTACTTTTGCCAGCTCCATTGGGACCAATAATTCCAACAATTTGACCTCCCGGTATCGAAAGATTGACCTCCCACAGGACAGGCTCTTTTCCGTAATGAACGGTAACATTGGACGTTTGCAGCGCAATATCCATCATCCTTTCCTTAAATACTCAGTAATTACCTTAGCATTATGTTTGTGCATTTCTGTATACCTGGAAATCCCTTCTTTTGCAGGTGGCATGGTGTCTCCATATAAAATTTCTTTTGCTACTATTACTGACAAACCCATTTTTTTTGCATCCGATGCAATTTTTTGTAAGCTACTTTGAGGCACATTGGACTCTGGAAAAATAACAGAAATATGGTTCTTTTTTAAAAAAGCCAATACCATCTTAATATCATTGGGAGAAATTTCTCCTTCAGGAGCAAGACCTTCGGGAGATGAGAGTCTTTGTTTCCAATTTTCTTCTTCTTTTTCTGCTAAATACCTTCGGGCAAAATATTGAAAAGCATCGTGGCTAGTTACTAAAAAACGTTTTGATGAATCTAAAGAAAGAAACTCTTTTTGTGTTTCCTTGTCTAAATCTAATAATTCTTTTTCCACCTGTGCAAAATTTTTTCTAAACAATTTCTTTCCATCGGGATCTAACAGAATTAATTGTTCCAAAACAATTTCACCTGCATGTGACCATAGTTGAATATCCATCCAGACATGAGGATCAATAGTCCCTTCTTCAGTACGTAAAATTTTTTCAGGGTATTTGCTTTGTAAATAATTTCCTAAAGGGACCGCTTTTTTACTTTTTTGCAGATAATAAGAAAGACTAGCACCATGCTCTAACCCTAAACCGTTATAAAAAATAAGATCTGCAAATTGGAGTTTCTCATCATCTCCTTTGACAAGCTCATAAGAATGAGGATCTAATTCTCCATCGATCAATGTTAGAAGATCGATTCTATCTCCTCCGATGCTCTGTACAAGGTCCCCTACCATGCTCGTAGTTGCAAGAATTTTTTTCTTCCCATTGTTTTCAATCCATTTTTTTAACGCATTATCTTGAGAAGAACAAGCGACTAAAAAGGAAATTAGAAAGATTAGATATTTTCCTATTCTATTCATATAATGAATCCTCAATGAAATCCGCCATGATACATTTCAATAAAATTACAATTAAGCACTTTTTCCACTCATGAGAAATGAATTGGAAATAGTAAACCAGATAAACAAATTAATCCCTGAAAATTTGAGCCAAATA
>CAYPKB010000120.1:0-5245 GCA_964411185.1 uncultured bacterium | reverse complement strand
CATAGGATATTCTCCTATAGTCTTAAGAAAGGCTTTGTATTTTCCTGCTTTTCTTTCATAGAGATATTCAACCATTGATCCACCCGGTTCTCTGCAGTAAATTTTCGAGCCTTTCAAATCAGGTGTCTGCATCAGAAAAAGATGAATATGAGGAAAAAAGGTCCACCCGCCATTCATAGGTCCCAGCTCATTCATTATGATAGAACCAACTTCTTTTGAAGCTCTCATCAGCGAACCGCTACTGGAATAGTGCCTTGTAATAGGAATCGGAATAGCTCCTTTTACTGAACCATCATCAAAGGCTACACTTAGATGTCCTGTAATAACATTCACATGTCGATATATCTCACTATTGGCTAAGGATGTTTGGAATTCCTCTGCAAATATAGAAAGAACGCTACAGAAAAATAGAAGAAAAAATCTCATCTTATGACTCCAAAATAGGGCGAGATAGTAAACAAAAAGTTTTAACTTTATATAAAGATTTTCTTTAAATCTTATAAATTTTTTAAAACCATAGCTCTTTGTTTCGTAATAATCTTATAATCAGTGACTTGATAAAGGCATGGAATGCATTCCACGATTGGGAGTTAAAATCATGGAACGCATTCCATAGTTGAGTCATATTCAGATATTTATCTAGACTTCCCAGATTGTTTTGTATAATATGAAGTTAACTTCGGATTTTACATATGTACTTTAGGCAAATTGAAAGAGAATTAAAAAATTTAGTGAAGGATTACCCTGTAGTGACTGTTATTGGGCCAAGGCAGTCAGGAAAAACTACGCTAGTTCAACATGCTTTTCCTACTAAAGCTTATGTCAATTTGGAAAATCCGGATACTAGGCTTCTAGCGGGTAGTGATCCAAGAGGATTTCTTGGGAAATTCAAAGAGGGAGTTATTATCGATGAGGTGCAAAGAGTCCCAGATCTTCTCTCTTATATTCAAGTTATAGTAGATAATACCGAAGCTAAAGGGATGTTTATTTTAACTGGAAGCCACCAGTTAGAACTTCATCAAGCTATTTCCCAATCTTTAGCTGGAAGAACTGCCTTATTAACACTTCTTCCTATGAGTATTGATGAACTCTTAGAAGTGGATATAGAATTATCCATCAATCAATATCTCTTACGAGGCGGCTTTCCTCGTATTTACAAAGACCAATTAGATCCTTACAAAGCTTATCGAAACTATTTTCAAACCTACGTAGAAAGAGATGTTCGACAGCTGAGCAATGTTAAAGATCTAATGCAATTTGAGAAGTTTATTCGGATTTGTGCTGGTAGGGTTGGTCAAATTCTCAATCTGGAGAGCATTGGAGGAGAAGTAGGCATTTCATCACATACAGTAAAAGAATGGCTTTCTATTTTAGAAGCATCTTTTATTCTTTTCAGATTATCCCCTTATTTTGAGAATTTTGGAAAAAGGATGATTAAGTCACCCAAGATTTATTTTACCGATGTAGGACTTGTTACCTATCTTCTCGGCATAGAAAATGAAAACCAGATCTCTAGAGATCCTTTGAGAAGTCATCTCGTCGAAAATTTAATTTTTTTGGAACTTCTTAAATACCGTTATAATCATGGTCTTGATTCTCAACTTTATTACTATAGAGATGTAAGAAAGAATGAAGTAGATATAATTTTTAAAAATGGAAATGATTTAATCCCCATAGAAATAAAATCTGGAGAGACCTTCCATAAGGATTTCTTACAAGGTCTTTTATTTTTTCAAGAGCTAGTTGGAGAGCGAGCGCCAAAAGGATATGTTATATATACCGGTGAGCAAGAACAATCTATTGGCAAGAATTTTCTGCTAAATTTCAGACATTCTAAACAGGCTATTTTGACTCAAAACTAAGAAAGAAAGGGCTTTTACTTTACATAAGGAGCATTATTTCGTATCTGATAGGCACGGTAGATTTGTTCTACAAGAATAACTCTTGTAATTTGATGTGTGAACGTCAAAGGAGAGAGGCTAAGGAGTTTTGAGGCTTTGTCAATGATCTTTTTCGGTATACCCTTTGACCCGCCTATACAAAAAGTAAGCTTGGACCCATTTTTTTCTAAAGCTTGAAAAAGGAACTGGGAAAAGGTATCGCTATTGAAGATTTCTCCTTTATCGTCTAAACCAATAAAACTTTTTTCTTTATCCAGGAGAGTTGACATATGTATGTCATCTTTGGCAAATATCCAGGTAAAAGTAAAATCTTTGCTTAATCTTTTTTCATACTCCTCTAAAGCATCCAAAAGCCAGTTTTTTTTCTCTTTTCCTTGAGTGATTATTTTGATTTTAAACATAGAAAGGGGTTCAATAGGAGCATGTTTGGTTATATTGTCTGGAATCCATCAAGAATTTTTTTTACCTTGCCTGTAGTGGAGATACCCATCTACTGGTATGGACTTTTTTTTGCTCTTGGATTTTTACTTGCCTATTATATCTTTATTACTCTTTTACAACGACATTTTGCCTATCATTCCAGCCAGTTTACCCAAGATGATGTGTGTAGTTTCTCTTTATTGCGTGAAAAAATGTTTCACTATCCCCACTTTGCAACCAAGAAAAAAGATGACAACTCACTCCTGGATCAGTTAAATGAAGCTCTTTGTAAGGGCATCTCTAGGGAAAAAATTGAAGATATGATGAAGCCTGCTCTTTTTACTGTACGGCAGAAGTCTCAAAAATGGACAGATAGACTTTCTGTTTGGATTTTGTTGGCAGTGGTAATAGGTGCGAGATTGGGACACATGTTCTTTTATGAGAGTCCTTCTACCTATCTATCTCATCCAGAGGTTTTCTTTATGATTCGTAAAGGTGGGCTTGCAAGCCATGGAGCGGTTGTAGCAGTAATAGGTGCAATTATTCTCTATGCTAAGAAACGTAAGATGAAATGGCTAACTTTAGCTGATCTATTAGTGATTCCTGCATCTGTTGTAGGTGGAATGATACGGATAGGGAATTTTTTCAATCAAGAGGTTTTAGGAACACCAACTACTATGCCTTGGGGTGTTTACTTTGTAACTCCTTTTACTGGAGAAGGCCCCCTGCTTTGTCATCCTGTTCAGATCTATGAGAGTCTTTTTTATCTTGGACTGGGACTTCTTTTATACCTAACCTATGAAAATAGCTTCTTTGCAAAAAGTGGTAGGAGATTTGCGCTATTTATCACTACGCTTTTTACATTCCGCTTTTTTGTGGAATTTTTTAAACAGGAACAGAGTCAATTTATGCAGAGTTTTCTTACTATGGGACAATGGCTCAGTCTTCCGCTTATAGTAATGGGTATCTTTCTTTTTTGGTATACCAAGAAAAAAGAAATAGAGCTTTCTTTAGAAAGCAAAATGAAAATACGATAGTAACATACATTGGAGGTAAATGTGAATTTTGTACAGTTAGCAGGCCATTTAGGTAATGATCCTGAAGTACGCTACACCTCATCTGGATTAAAAGTAACTTCGTTTCGTCTTGCTACCAACTCACGAAAAGGGGGTAAAGATGAGACAATTTGGTGGAGAGTAACAATCTGGGGTGATCAATTTGATAAAATGGTCTCATATCTGAAAAAGGGAAGTCCGCTTATTGTTCATGGCGATATGGGGAAACCTGAGATATTTAATGATAGAGAAGGAAAACCTCAAATCTCTTTGGGAGTAACGGCTGTCTACTTGCAGTTTAGCCCTTTCGGGAGATCAGATAAATCACAGCCTCAACAAAAATCAGAAGAGAATATGGCGAGCCAAGGAGCCTCTTTCGGAGGTCAGGAGTTTAGTCAGGCTGATGAGCCTATTTCTGATGATGATATTCCTTTTTAATCGGGAGAGTAATAGATGAGGTTTGTAGCTCTACATGATTTTGGTACAAGAGGTTCGGCAGATACCTTGATTGTCCCTTTTTGGGAAGGTTCTCATCCTAAAAATGCTACTTCTTATGCAATCAAGGGAGAGTCGATTTTGGATCTGGGAGACTTTCGGGGAAAAGAAGGGGAGAGCCTTTTCTTTTATCCCAGTAGTTATCCGGAAAAGAGGGTTCTTCTTATTGGCTTAGGTAAAAAAAGTAAGATTGAATTAGATGCAATTCGAAGGTCTTTTGCTATTGCTGTTCGATCTTTATATCATAAAAAAAGTCCTTCGATAAATGTCTTATTACCAGAGCATGGAGAGTTTTCGAAAGAAGAAATTATTCGGGCTGTCAGTGAAGGGCTTCTTTTGGGTAACTATAAATATACCAAATTGAAGAAAGATACGCTTAAACATAAGCCATACTATCCCATCAAAACAGTGAGGCTGATAGGAATAGGTAGAAAAGATCTTCCTATAACTGCCAAAGCAAGAAAGCTTGTAGGAGCTGTTAATTTCGCCAGAGATTTGGTGAACGAAAATGCAGATCAAAAATCTCCGGACCAAATGGCAGAAATTGCAGTATCTTTAGCAAGAAAGTTCTCCTCAGTTCGTACCACTATTTTGGATAAAAAGAAGCTGGAGCAGGATGGGTTTGGACTTATCTTGGCAGTTGGTAGAGCCTCTGATAAAGATCCTAATCTGATTATCATCTCTTATGAAGGAGCGCCTAAAGATCCTGAAAAAATTGCTTTAGTAGGGAAGGGTGTCGTTTACGATACCGGAGGATTGTCTTTAAAACCCACTTCCAATATGGCTACCATGAAATCGGATATGGGCGGCGCAGCAACTGTCTTTGGAACGATTGCAGCTTGTGCTATGTTGGGCATCAAAAAGAATGTAGTAGCTGTCGTTCCTTGCGTAGAAAATGCAATTGGCAATAGAAGTTACAAGCTGGGAGATGTCTATACATCTTACAGCGGTAAAACAGTCGAGATCACCAATACCGATGCAGAAGGAAGGTTGGTACTGGCTGATGCTATTTCCTATACTTTGGAAAAGATCAAGCCGAGTTATATGTTGGACTTTGCTACCTTGACAGGTGGGGTAGTCGTAGCTTTAGGTGAAGAGATAATGGGATACTACACTCATGATGAAAAGATGCATATGACCATGCAAACGGCATCGAAAGATAGTGGTGAGTTGATCTGGCAACTTCCTCTGCATACCCCTTATGCTAAGATTTTGCATTCGGATGTAGCTGATATCAAAAATTCTGGCGAAAGATGGGCTCACTCTATCCAAGGAGGTCTCTTTTTGCATGCTTTTGTATCCAAGGAGATTCCTTGGGTGCACGTAGATATTGCAGGACCTGCTTTTTTATCTAAAAGCACAGGTGTACATCCA
>CAYPKB010000119.1:0-5281 GCA_964411185.1 uncultured bacterium | reverse complement strand
TAAAATGAAAAAGGTACTCACTAAGCGTCAGCAAGAAATTCTTGATTTTATCGAGGGAAGACCCGAAGGGACACATCTTAAGTATTTTCCCAGTGGCCAGCTCAGTTACAAAGTGCATTTTGTCGATGGTCACAAAGATGGCATAGAGCAATTTTTTGGAGAAGATGGAACCTTATTAGGAGAAGGGAAATATAAAAATGGTATTCGCCAAGGTAAACATTGGAAAAACCATGAAAATCAAAAACTTGCCTATGTTGCAGAATATGATAAAAGAGGAGGGCTCAAAGCCCCTATCAAAGAATATAACTCCAATGGGATCAAAATTCGCCAATACTATTTAGAAAAGAATCGATTAGAAGGTCCATTTTTCGAATGGTATGAAAATGGTCAGCTAAAACTTTCCTACCAATACAAAGATGGTTTTCAAGAAGGTGAGCAGAAAGAATTTTATGAAGATGGATCTTTGCAAGCTATCTCCCATTACCAAGATAAGATGAAAAATGGTCTTTTCCAAAGATGGTATGAAGATGGAACAATTGCCCTCGAAGAAGAATATATAGATGATGAACAAGATGGCCTCTGCAGAAAATGGCATCCTAATGGAACCTTGGCCGAAGAGTTTATATATGAAAAAGGAGATCCCAGAGGCAGGCATGCCGAATGGTATGAAAATGGTCAGATGAAACGGGAACTCTCATTCAACGAAGAAGGAAAAAGAGAAGGTATTTTCCGCGAATGGAGTGAAGAGGGAGCTTTGCTATTTCAAGCACATTATCAAGGAGATCAAATAGATGGAGAGCTCTTTACCTGGTATGAAAAAGATAAAGTTCGCTCTCGATTGAATTATAAAGATGGAAATTTGGAAGGAAAACAAGAGTGGTTCTATCCCAACGGAACGTTGCAACGAGTTGCTTTTTACAAAGAAAATTTATTAGAAGGTGAGCAGAAACTCTACTTTGATAATGGTAATCTTCAGTGGGAACAGACCTTCGCAAAGGGAAAGCCTGTGGGCACTCATAAAGAGTATTTCCCAGAAGCCCAAGAAGAAAAACAGTTTGCCAAAATCATGTCATATGATGAGGAAGGCAATCTCCATGAAGAGCAACAGACTTTCCACTCTAACGGAAAACTCCAAGCGCAATTGCATTATGACCACGGTAAATTGCATGGAAAAAAAGTACTCTATGACGAAGAAGGAAATCTCATCGAAGAGTCATTTTTTCATCAGGGAAAACTCGAGGGTAGATATACCGAGATAATGAAAGATGGGAAAGAGATCATCTCTCATTATAAAAATAACCTAAAAGAAGGAACCCATGAAATTTTTCTTCCACTCCAAGATGGAAGAAAAGTAAAGGTGGTAGAAGCTCATTTCGAAAAAGGAAAATTGAACGGTCCATTGAAAGAGTTTAATGCAGAAGGGAAATTAACTGCTGAATCTACCTATAAAGATGGGAAAAAAGAGGGAAAAGCAAAACTCTATGGACCTAACAAAAAATTGATGATAGAAATGCAATTTTCCGATGATAAGAAAAATGGACCCTTCATTCAATATTATAACAATGGGCAAATCCAGATGGAAGTGACCTATGAAAATGATAAAAGAGAAGGGATAGAAAAGAGCTATTTTGAAAATGGAGCCATAGCTTCTATTTCGAATTATGTGAATGATAAGCTAGATGGTATCTCTGTTCATTACAATATGGATGGAGTTATCGTTTTTGAAGGAGAATACCGCAAAGGTGTAAAAAATGGTATTTTCAACAAATACTATGATGATGGAACGCCTTACATTGTACAAAGCTTTAAAAATGATCATCTTCATGGAGAAAAACAAAAATATGACAGGCAAGGTAAAGCTACCATTTCTTACTACGAAGATGGGAAATTGATAGAAAGACCTTTCTAACAAAGATCTATCATTCTTCTTGTTATAAAAATAAAAAAGGGATCCACAATTTTTGTGGATCCCTTTTTTATTTTTATGAACCCTTTTTCTGGGACAATATTTTATCTACTTCCCTTCGTAGTCCGAAATCTACAGAATTTGGCAAATATGCTTTTAACATATTTTTGTAGGAACCTTGTGGATTCTCATCCATTTTTTCTTTTGTTGCATTTGCAGCATGGAGTACTAATTCTTTCAGTATTTCTTTATTATCTAGTAACTCTTTATCTACAAACTTAAAAGCTTGAGGATTGGATCCTACAGCAACCTTTACTACCTCTGAATTTTTTCTTATTTCTTTAGGTGCATAGAATAGATACCAACCATTTACCTTTACAAGTTTTGTGAAAAAGGATGGATCCTTTTTTATATCCTCTCCAAGTTGTTTTAGATAATTTTGAAACGTTGGAGGTACAACTACCATCTTAGATAATACCTCAGTGAAAGCTTCCCAAAAGTTCTTATCATTTCGAAGAGATTCCGGAAGTGTTACAGTGAAATCTCCGGTATTTATGAAGTCGACTACAAATTTAGGATCTTGCAATAGAGGTGACTGCATTTCAACTAAGTTTTCGAAGGATTTTTTGGATTTATGTTCGAGCACTAACTTTTTATCAGTTTGTAACTCAGGAGTAGCATAGCGTAGAGCTCTTGGGTCTTTCCTAATAGCATCTTTTACTCTAAATCTGTTTCCTTTGATCTTATCTGAGAACCAATTTAGAGAGAGGGGCTCTGAAAGAATAGCGAGTGTAGCTACCTCATTGTCCTCTTTTAAAGAAGCAGATGCATGTTGCACAGCATTTCCATTTTTCTTTAACGCTTTACAAACCAAATCTTTATCGTTTTTTAGCTCTTTGGAAGCTTCTTTTAGCAAATAAGGATATTTTCCTACCACTTTCATCATAACTTCCCTATTATCGCCAAATTTTCCCTCTTTTATCCTTTTTTTCGTTTCTTGGTAGGAGACTTTAGGTTTGTTTAAATATTTTAACATTTTCTTTACTGCTTCATCTTGGTGAGATGGCGCGGGAGGGGTTGTTTTTTTACCTTTATTTTTTGAAGGTTTTCGATTACATGGAGCCTGAGAATCTATTGATGCTTTTTTAAGTGTTACCTTCCCATTAGAATCTCTATCTAATATATTTACTCCTAAGTCATCTGCTGAAAATAGATCCCTTTCTTCAACGGTTGAAGATGCTCTTTCATGTTCTGATATTGATGTTGGAGAATCGGGTAAAGTTCTCTCCTCCTCTACATTAGGATTTGTTTTCTCTTGTTCTACATTACTATTTCTAGATGGGAAGATAGATAGAAACATATCGTAGGCTGCTACTAGCAGGTTTCCTATAATAGGAATTAATAATATAGCACACCGAATGGGGCTCTTATTTTGGTAATAGGTATAAACATGAGATTTTTCACTATCCATTCCATCTACATTATGAGTGCCTACATATTGATGGAATAAAGCAACGCAGTTGGTGTAACTACTTACAAAGGGAAGATAGTCACATTTTTGTAGAGTGGATACAGAAGAACAAGATTGCATAATAACTCCTTTTATTGAGTTATTATTTTACTATTTTTTATAAAAAATTTCAACTTTTGTTTTTTTTAATAAAAAAACTAATAATTTTATTTTTTAATATAAAATTTTTTTGAATATCAGCGAATTTATTGTAGCTTCAAATTACTTTCTCGAAAAATTTTTAGAACATTACGTCGAAGGTAGCGAGGGGTATATTTAGGTATAGATCTCAATAGAGTGGTAAATTCATCTTTTCGTTTTTTTCTATCTATGATCAGACTAGCTTCTCTAGCGGCATACAGTACTAATTCTTCCAAGTTTTCCCGTGCGAACTGGGGATCTGCAAATTCGATAGCTTGGGTATTCGATTCAAGGGCTGCTTTAACTATCTCTTTATTTCTCTTCAATTCAGATGAGGCGAACTGTAATAAGAATCCATCGATTTCTACAATTTTCTTAATGAATGAGGGATCCTTTTGCAATCTATCGGAAAGTTGAGATAGATGATTCCTTATTTCAGGGGAGAGGTTTATTTTTAATAGTTCCATATACTTATTCCAAAATTCATTATCGTCTCGCAAAGATTCAGAAAGGATTACGGAATAATTTCTTCTAATGGCATTGAGAACAAATTCCTGATCAGCAAATAATGGAGATCCCATAGAGTGCAGGGTATCAAGTAGACCTTGAGAAAGATGTTGTTGTAAAAATTCTCTATCCACTTGTAAATCTAGAGATGCATATTGTATATTTTCCTCTTCTCTTTCGATGGCCAATCCGACCCATTTTTTGTCTGCTCTAGCCTCATCAGGAAACCATTGAAGAGTTTTGAAGCCCTGACTTGTTGTCGCTGCAATGAAGAGTATTTGATCTACTTTTTTCAAACGATCAGATAGATACTGAAAATTATCTCCCCATCTAACCGCATGTTGAGCGATTTCAAAATCATCCCGCAATCTCGGAGAGGCTTTTGGAAAAATGAGAAAATTCCTTTGGACTGCCTTCAGCATTACTTCTCTATTGTCGCTAAAGTCCCCTTCGGCGATTTTTTCTTCAAGGTTTTCAGGTGCTATGATTGAGTCTTCTAAATAGTGAAGCATTTTTTTCTCTTTTGTTACTTCCAAAAGATTTTCAGCTGGGGAATTTTCTACCCAAGAGAGATAGGTAATAAGGTCGTAGATTCCTACCAATAGGTTGCCTAAAATGGGAATCAAAAGAATAGCGCAACGAATGGGGCTCTTGTCACAAAAGTAATGATATTTACGGTCACCAGCGCTATCACTGATATAATGACCACCTACATATCGATAGAAAAGTGCAGCGCAATTGGTGTAACTACTTACGATGGGAAGATAATCACATTTCTGCAAGGTTGAGACACTTAAACAAGAGTGCATAATAACTCCATATTTTTGGAGTTATTATTTTACTATTAATTTTTTTTAATATCAAACAATATTTGATATTTCGGTTTTGTTTAAATTAATTTTTTGTTTAAAAAATTAATTATTTCTTTTGGAACAAAAGGAGTAATATCTCCTTTGTTTTGAAAAATTTCTTTTACAAGAGAACTGCTAACATTTTCCCATTTCTCTTCTGCTAATAAAAAAATAGTTTCCAATCCACTCATTTTCAAATTGGCAGACGCCATCTCTTTTTCTTTAGCCAGATCTACCAGGTTGCGAATCGATCGAATAAAAAATGAGGCTTCTAGTTCTTTAGCCTTTCGGACTGCAAGGCCTTCAAAAGATAAGAGTCTTTCTCTGAATTAACTTAAGCATACAATTCTCCTAAGCATTAACCTA
>CAYPKB010000118.1:0-5282 GCA_964411185.1 uncultured bacterium | reverse complement strand
TTGAGTTTCTGTTCGCTGCTGGCAACAATTTTTTTCTCAATCTTATCTAGAGTTTTTACCGATTTTCGGATGGTTGTTAAGTTGGTTAGCGTCCCGCCTAACCATCTTTCACAAACATAAAATTCTCCGCAGCTCTCTGCTAGCTCTTGGATCACAGCTTTTGCTTGTTTTTTTGTTCCGACAAAGAGAATCGATTTTTTACTTGCTACTGTATCAGTAACAACACGAATCGCACTTCTGATTTGTTGAATAGTTTTAGCGAGATCAATGATATAAATCCCATTTCTCTCTTCAAAAATAAAACGTTGCATTTTAGGATTCCACCGTTGTTTCTGGTGGCCAAAATGCGCTCCTGAATCTAATAATTCCTTAATAGTAACTTCTTCTTGCTCTGCGGTAGCCAATCACGCTCTCCTAGTTGGTTTTTGCTTGAGTTAAAAGCATGTTAGCGCCTGATCAGAATCGAACTGACACTCGTAGCTTGGAAGGCTACTGTTCTACCATTGAACTACAGGCGCTCATTAATTTTTCTTCTAGAAAAAAATTGCAATCCCATTTTTACTCGAAAATTCCTTTTTTTCCAAGAAAAACCCCTTTTTTCTAAGAAGAATTTTTCTAGTATAGTTACACTAAAGAAAAAACTTCTCATCTTCTAGGCATGAAAAGAGCAGATAAAAAAATAGCACTAAAAAGAATTTTATATCTCATCATATTGGCTCATTTCGTCCTAGGCTTTCGCATCTGGCAAATTTCCTATCTTTCTCAGAACCAATATAAAGCATTTGCCTCCCAGCCAAGAAAGAGGGTGATTGTAGAAAAGCCGAAGAGAGGGACTATAGTAGATAGAAAAGGTGAGCCTTTAGCTATAAATCGGATCTGCTATAACGCAGCTATTTATTATAGAGATTTGAGACAGCTTCCAGCAGTGCGTTGGATTGATGGAAAAAAAATCTATCCAAGAAAAAAATATATCTATGATCTTTCTCATCTTTTAGCGGAAATATTAGAAATGGACCCTGAGAGGATTGAGGATCTCATTTATGCCAAAGCAGCTCTTTTCCCCCACTTGCCCTTTCTCATCAAAGAAAATATTTCAGAAAAACAATATTACCGTTTACGAGCCCTGGAAAAAGATTGGTTGGGACTACATGCTGAAAAAGGCTCTTCTCGGTTCTATCCTAAAGGAAAAGTGGCTTGTGACCTGTTAGGTTATGTGGGCTCCATTAATGAAAGAGAATACCTATCTCTTGCACAAGAGATCAAAGAGCTTCAATCGGTGATAGCAAATGATGATCTGCCACTTCCTCCCCATTACGATTCTATAGAACAGGTAGTTACCAGATTGCGAGAGCTGAAAGAAAAAGCCTATACGGTAAGTGACAAAATCGGAAAAAGCGGCATAGAAGCAACGCAAGAAAAAGAGTTGAGAGGCTTTGTTGGCATTTCTAACTATGAGATCAATAAGAAAGGGACATTTTTACAGAAACTAGAGACCGGCAAAGAGGCCGTGGCTGGGGCAACATGTCAATTAGCTCTTTCTTCCGAGCTCCAAGCCTATGCAGAGGAGCTCTTGATAGAGAGCGAAACCAATAGAGATCCTTTGATTCCCGTCTCTTGGAGAAAAAGTAAAGGTCTCCCACAAAAAGCTCCCTGGATTCGAGGAGGTAGCATTGTAGCCATGGACCCTAATACAGGAGAAGTATTAGCCATGGCCTCTTATCCCAGATATGATCCTAATGATTTCTCTTCCATTCATGGCCACCCAGAAGCGATTCGAAAATGGTTAGAGCTACCCGGCTATATTGCCTCTATTTGGGATGGCCTTGCTACATTAAGCCGTGAGATTGTAAAGGATGGAGAGATTATCGAAGAGGAGATGGAGTTGACTTGGGAACGTTATCTGGAGGCTCTTTTTACTCCCGGCCATCCTTTACTGGAATGGCTTCAAACGCTGAGCTTGAAAAAGGGAGCTCTATTACAAGAAGGGTTAGAAAGAGTGCTTTTCTTGTCTCAAAGCAAAGATCCTCTATCGATTCTAAACTATTTTATTAGCAACGAAGGCTATGAAGAGTTCTCGGAAGAAGAGGAGGCCCACACAATTGGCGATAGATGGAAAGATCTACTCCCCTCATGTGATTCCAAAGATCTTCTTTTTGCCTTCGATCTTATTCGCCTTTGCATGGACAGCCCTCTATTTTCTGACGAACTATTAGATGAGATAGGACATCTGACTCTAGGTCAATATTTTTCTCTCAAACAAAAAGCGATAAAGGCCAGTGTCAAGCTGCAAGAGGCTCTTGCTCCCCACTTCGAAACGATTGTTTTTTCCCAGTGGAGAAAAGAAGAGCAAAAAACTTTCTTACAAAAGAAAAGAGCAGAGGAAAAAAGAAAGAAAAGAGCAGCAAAACCCTATATCGATTACATAGATGCAGAAAGAAAAAGACAATATAGCAAATTCTGGGAAGAAAATGGGAAAGAGCTGCTGATCTATTTTTTAGAAAAAAGTCCGAATCGTTATTTTCCTGATAGAGGAGAATTTGCCTCTCTTCGGACTCTATGCCAACATCTGACTCCCCTTCTATTTTCCGATTTTTTGCGAACGGTGAAACGTTATTCTGATTTAAACCATACGCTCTATTCGAAAGAATATCTTTCCATCAAAAGAGAAAAAGAGCTGGCAGCCTCTTTTTATCCGAAGCATGGTTATGGTTTTAGCAAATCCTATGCTTATACGGAAGCTTGTGTACTTGGCTCTATTTTCAAAATTGTTACAGCCTATGCTGCTTTAGAAGAGGGAAAAGGAGCAGAAAATTTTTGCATGATAGATCAAATCAGATGGGATCAATCCTTGAACAGTTTTGTGGTGGGATTTGATACCAATGGAAAGCCTTATCCTAGATATTACAAAGGAGGAAGGCTTCCCAGATCCTCCAAAAAACATATTGGGAAAATCAAATTGGAAGAAGCAATGGCTCAATCAAGCAACCCCTTTTTCTCAATTTTAGCTAATGATTATCTGGCAAGCCCGATTGATCTTGCTAAAGCTGCACGTTTATTTGGATTTGGAGAAAAAACAGGTCTACCTCTTCCCCGTGAAACAAGTGGAAGACTACCAAAAGATTTACACAGCAACAAGACAGGCCTCTACTCTTTTGCTATTGGACAACACTCTTTCGATGCAACCCCCATTCAGACAGCCTGTATGCTTGCTTCTCTATGCGAGGGAAAATTATTCGAACCAAAATTACTCCTCTCCCTGCAGGGTAAATCCAGAGATCTTGCCTATCCTCAATTAACAAGTGATTCCTCTCTCTATGCAAGAGAATCTCTCCTATTAGGAATCCCTTTCTCACCTATTGCAAGAGAATATTACAAACAGAAGAAAAAGGAGTTGTCTTTTTCCTCTAAAGTGAGAAGAGAGATTTTTATCTCTCCTCAAACAAGAAAGCTGCTCTACGAAGGAATGAAAGCAACGATATGGGGAAAAAAAGGTACGGCACGTCCCTCTATTATCAAGCAGGTCTTACAAAACCCTGAAGTCAAAAAAAGCTTTGATCTTTTACAAAATCAAGTGATTGGAAAAACCAGTACCTCTGAACTGATGCAGAAAACAAGTATTGAGCCTACGGCATCTGCTGAGCGTTATAAAGATGTCTGGTTTGGAGCCATCTCTTTTGATGAAAAAAACCCGGAGCTCGTAGTGGTAGTCTATCTGCGCTTTGCAAATTATGGAAAAGAGGCAGCACCTTTTGCAATACAACTTATTGATAAATATAGAAGATTAAAAAAACTAGGCAAAATATAAAAAAAAGCTTTTATTTAAAAGAAAAAACCCTTTTCTATAATTACTCTACTTATCTATCATCATTTTCTATATTTAACTAAGAGGAAATCATGCAATCTATATCTTCGCAGCTCTCATCCTATCAAGGAGAAAGTTCACCTTCCTCCCCAAATCTTAGTGATCAGGAAGAAAGATTTTCAGACTCTTGTTCACATGAAGAATCCCCTCTTTTTTACTCTAATACCCCTCCTTCTCCTTTTATCCCCTCCGCATCCCTAATCTCGTTAGCCCAGAATCAAATCCCTGAACCCTCTTCCTCTGCTACCTTCAGTGATTCCTCTGATGACAACTCTTCTGTGGAAGAATCTTCCATTAGGCAAAGAGAACCGGCGCAAAATTGTCCTCAATCTCCAGTTAGAGAACCTAGAGCTAGCGGAGAATTCACCTCTCATACTCTACTTCCTCGTCTTATAGCACAATTACGCGCCTCGCAGCAGGAAGCAGCAGCTTGGAAAAGAGCAGCTCAAAAATATGCAATTCGTGATCAACAACGCCAAAGAATCAACCGACGATTATTGAAGGAAAATGTGCAACTAAGGGTTGACAATGAAACACTAACAAATAAGGTAAAATCCCTCTCTGCAGGACTGAAAAAAGCCAACTTGAAACATGTACAACAAAAGAAAATGTATCGCCGATTATGGAAGGAGTACGTGGAGCTAGAGGAAGAGACTGATGAGCTTGAGGATAAAGTAGAGTCTATTTCCGCTCAACTTAGAGAAGCCAACTTACGAATTGCTAAAGAAACAAAAGAGTGGAAAAAGGCAAAAAGAAATGCATGCGAAATCCAAAAGGCACAAAGGGAATTGATTCTTTTACATGCTGAGACAATTTCGGAACAACAACAAACTATCGACAATCAAAACCGGATGATTCAATCCCTTTGTCTTGATATAGATTTGGATGATGCAATAGATCAAATGCTAAATCTCAAAAACTTTGACCCTTCCAATGAGAATAATAACAGCTAAATATTTCTCTTTTTTTCTTAAAATGATCTTTACCATTCATTAACCTTTTCTTTAATTCAAATCAGTTTTACTATTTCCTCAATCGAATGGAGGAGAGGTAAAAATATGTTTAATCTCAGAGGGATGTTTTCATCAAATAATGATAGGGGCAGAGCTGAATCTATAGAACAGGAAGATCCATTTTCTTCACAAGAAAAACAAAAAAAAGAAAAACATATATCTCCTCGTTCTATTGATACTATGCAGTCGGCTGCTGATGACGAGGAAAGAAAATGCCCCCCTCCTTCTCCAAGAACGCCTGCTCCTTTTCTTCGCACAAAAAGCAAAAGCAGCCCAAATCTTCTAGCTCCTAAAAAGCCTTATTACGCCTCTAGATTGAATGAATATGCCGAACTGAGAACAAGTACAAAAAAATCACATGCAAGGAGAAAATCACTCAAGAAAAAACAGCGTTCTCAAAAAGCTGC
>CAYPKB010000117.1:3443-5286 GCA_964411185.1 uncultured bacterium | reverse complement strand
AAGAGTAAGGTGATAGACAAAAGGCCAGATATAATTTTTCTTTTATTTTCTAAAAGATAGAAGATAAGTGTTTCAATTTTCTCATGCATAGATGGCATTCTACTTGCTGGATTTTTACTTCGCAACAGCAGAAAAAATCGATTCCATAGCTGCTATAGTCTGTTCGAAGGTAAATTTTTGTAAGACAAGCTCTTTTGCTGCTTTTCCAAACTCTATTCGGACCTTTTTATCTTGTAAAAGCCTCACCGCTTCTACTACTTGTGAAGGAGAGTGAGTTGCTACAAGAATACCAGTCTTTCTATCGATACATACTTCCTTCAAACCACCCGTTTTAGTTGTTATCAGTGGTTTTTCCAAAAAAGCTGCTTGCAGAGAGGATTGTGAGATACCTTCATGGGCAGTGCTCAGTAGAGAGAAGATATCCATAGCTTGTATAGCTTTTAAGGGATTGTCCAAATGACCAGTAAAAATAAATCGATCAAGACCCAATTTTTGCACCCTATCTCTATATTTTTTACTATGCCCCTCACCTACAATCATCCATCTTATCGAGGGGGCATCTCTGGTAAGGTAAGCTGCTTCTATAAAGTCATCCACTCCCTTCCAAGACCTCATGAAACAGACCATTCCCACAAGAAGTTCTTCCTTTCCAATATCATACTCTTCCCTGAAAAGATCCCCCGCCTTCTTATCTATCTTTACATTAGTATCAATTCCTGTAGGGATGCATTGAAAATGCTCCCTTTTTTTCCTTGATTGTTTCGACAAAGGAGAAATGATCTCTGAACAGGTAGTAACAATTCTATCGGCTAATAAATTATACAAAAGATAGCTATTGAGCCCTCCTTTGACCTTTGTAGATAGATGCCTAGTCCGAATTATGGGAATCGATAGGATTTTTCCTATAATACCACCCAACCAAGAGTCCATAGAGGAATGAGTGATGATAAGGTCGATCTTGTGCCTTTTTATAAAACGGAAAAGAGAGAAAAAAGTTGGGAAGATAGCAGATTTACGGAATGAGACTTCCAGGGTAGGAAAAGATTGCGATTGCGCTTTGCGGGCAAGGGGACTATTCCTTCCACATCCAAAAAAAAGTTGATATCCCTTTTCAGTAAAAGAGAGTGCCTCTCTCCATATCCTAATCTCTTGACCACCCCAGCCCGGGGAAGATTCCAAATGAATGATTCTCATAGATAGATCCCCTCCAAAATTTTCCTAGGACCTGAAGAGAAAGGATAGCTGATGGCTTCCTTTTTAGGTATCCATCTGTAGCCATCTATAACGATTTTGCGGTGCAACCGAAGATAAAAAGGGAAAAGAGTGCATAGATACTTAGTAAAGGTTTGTGAGGCTAGCGGTAATTCTTCTATCTCAGAAATTTCATCCTTCCAAGAAGATAAAAAATCTTCTCTTTGCCTATGTAAATTTGAAAACTCATAAGCATCCAAATAGAAAAAGTGGTAAAGTCCTTTCATTAGCTCTTTTGTCTCTTTTCTAATGAGCCAATGATCATTCCATTCAAGGATGAAAAGATTTCTAAGGATTTTTACATTCTTTTCTCTCTCTTTTTTTAAAGGAAGTCTATTTTCTATCATTCTTTTTTTTGCCAAGCAAAATGAAGAGATGGGACAAAG
The DNA here is from genome assembly GCA_964411185.1 of uncultured bacterium. GTDB lineage: Bacteria > Chlamydiota > Chlamydiia > Chlamydiales > SM23-39 > CAYPKB01. Next base: position 3,649 of record CAYPKB010000117.1, on the reverse strand, counting down.
ATCACATTTAGCCGTTTTTTGACACACTAGTGCGCCTAATTCAATCAAACTCTCTGCAGTATCATCAGAAGGGGAGTTTTCAACTAATGCTTGCGCAAGAGTTTGAATCTCTTTTTTGGCAGCCGCTTTTTCGACTTCTTCTTCAATAGCAAAAAGTCTGGAGATGACTCGTACCACATTTCCATCTACTGCTGCCTTTTTCTTCG
>CAYPKB010000117.1:0-3433 GCA_964411185.1 uncultured bacterium | reverse complement strand
CAAAGGATTGAATGGCACCTAACATATAGGGGCCTATTCCATCCAATTGTTGTAATGATGCTTCATCTTGCGGGAGCTCCCCTTGAAATTCTTGGACAACTTTTTTAGCAATAGAGTGAAGACGCCTGGCCCTATTGTAATAACCTAACCCTTCCCAAGCTTTTATTACCTCCTCTTCTTTGGCTGCCGCAAGTGAAAAAAAGTCCGGAAATCTTTCCATCCAGCGGGAGAAAAAAGGAATAACTGTGGTAGCTCTTGTCTGCTGTAGCATCATTTCAGAAACCAGAACCCTGTAAGGAGTTTTCTTCTTTCGCCAGGGCAGATCCCTTTTATGGGTATCAAACCACTTTTTTAATAGGATAAGGAGTTGATTTCTTTTATCATGGGACTGTCGCATGAAAATACCTTTTGCTACCAGAGATAATGCCGCTTTGCTTTTTAGCAAGGACCTCCATTATTTAGATCATATATTACCTCTGTCAAACCTTTTAGGGATTCCCCTTCTGACTGATAGCGATGAAATAGTAGAAATAGCAGAAAAATGGTATCCGGAATCTAGAGTAGAGGCAAAAATGCCCTTAGATCTGCTCCCCTATTTACTCGATAAGTATACCAACATCATCAGCTGCCTTCCCCAAAGAGCATTAATTTCTCATATCCCGCTTACCTATAGAAAAAAGAAGAAGCTAACTTTTTTTTGGCTCCCACATGGTTATTCTGATAAAGATAATTTATCCATGTGCCGAGAAGAGAACTTCATTTTTTCATATGGTCCTGCCTTTGAAAAAAAAATAGATCTAGAGGGATTCAGAGGCAGCTATTTGAGGATGGGCAATTTAAGAGCTCATTATTTCGATAAACAGAAGAAATATTACCAAACTCTTTTCTCTGAAAAATGGCCAACCGGCCGCTTTCGTCTTCTCTACGCTCCTACCTGGGATGATTATGAGAATAACTCCTCACTAGATCATTTAGAGTCCATTCTTGCAGCGCTTCCCCATACCATCGATCTCTTTATCAAAGTGCATCCCAACACCATTTTACAAGATCCCTTCCTATGGATGAAAAGAAGATGGCAAGAGAAGAGAACAAATATCTTTTATATTGAAGAGATCCCAACTATCTATCCCTTACTCGCTCAGATGGACCTTTTACTTACAGATAGCTCTTCTATAGCCTATGACATGGGCTATTTCAACAAACCTATCCTCTTTTTACCCCCCAATGAGAAAGAAAAACCTATGCATAAACTTGGTTGGGTAGTCAATAGTGCAAAAGAGATCTTCACTTATATTGATCAATACCAGCAGGGAATAAAGAAGATAGATGAAAGGATGCGAAAAAAAATATATCAAGAGGTCTTCAAAAAAAATGAAAAAGATTGCAGCTATATCTAGGATCTCCTGTCCTCATCATATTGACCATCTAGCACCTTTTTGTGACCTATTGTCTGCTGATCTTATTACTGCCGAAGAAGAACACTTAGAGTCCTACCGAGATTATCCCAATCTAACCATTCATCTTCTCTCTTTTACCGATCTTAATCCAACAGAACTTGCTAAAAGATATGATGCCATTATCCATAGCTTCCCTTGGCCCAAAAAAATGATCGATTCTCTCACTCTAGATTCTGAGAAAAAATTACGGGCTATCCATATACCGCATGGTCACTCTGATAAAGGTTATTATAGCGGTACCCTAGAGAGTTATATCCATCAAGATATTGTACTTTTGTATGGTAGGAGAATGCAAAAAATGTTGGAACATTTGAATCTCTATACCTCTCTTCCTTCCCACCTTTTTTTGGGAAATTTGAGATGGCATTACTATGAGAAGTATAAAAATCATTTTGACTCCATGGTAGAAAAAAGATTTCTCACTTCTTTGGATAGCCGAAAAAAAACAATCTTATATGCTCCTACCTGGTATGATTTCGAAGAGAGCAGCACTTTCTTTGAAACCGCTCAATTAGTCTTAGACCAATTATCCTCTAACTACAATCTAATCATCAAAGTGCATCCATTACTGAGGGAAAATGACATTGCTAAATTAGAGTTTTTTCTTGCCCGCTGTGGTGGGAAAAAAAATGTTGTCACTATAGAGAACTATCATCATATCTACTCTATCCTCTCTATATCCGACATCTATATCGGAGACTTATCTTCCATTGGATATGATTATCTCGTTTACAACAGGCCCATGTTCTTCTTTAACCCGGGAAGAGAAAAAACAGATAAAAGCCTCTATTTACATAGCTGTGGTTGGACCCTCGACCCAGATTCTTCTTTGGAAAGTCAAATAGCAATGGGAATAAAAAAAGACAATACTCTAAAGGAAATAAGAAAAAAGCTTTGGGAAGAGACTTTTGCTTCCATTACACCAGAAAGCTTAGAAAAAAATCTTCTGGAGCTTTTATGAGAAAACTGGCGTTAAATTTTGGAGAAGATGGTAGATTACTAGACCATCTAGTCCCTCTTTGCGATAGATTTTCGATGCCTCTTCTTGTCACTGCGGAAAAAAATGCAGAGTTAATAGAATCCTTCTATCCTAAGATTGAATGCCTCTACAAGAATCCTGCTGATATCCATTTTGAAAAGTTACTCCACGAGTTCGATATTTTCTTTCAATCTACTTTTTGGACAGAGGAGAATCTTCTAAAAAAGCTCTCTTTCTCTCATTCTGAAAAATGGTATATCTATATACCTCATGGCAATTCCGACAAAGGGCATCACAGTTCCATGATGCACTCTATTCTTGATCAGGATCTATCTTTTCTTTACGGAGAACAGATGATAGATCGATTAAGAGAACAAGGTAATCTGCCTCCTAAGGAAAAATATCTCCTCTGCGGTAACTATAGGCTCTTATACTATAAAGAGAATAAGACCTTTTTTGATGAGAAGGCAGAAAGAGCTATTTTTTCTCATCTACCCCAAGGAAACAAAACTCTACTCTATGCTCCCACCTGGCAAGATCCGGAAAATAGCAGCTCTTTTTTTGAAATGACGAAGCTGTTGATAGAATCACTTCCTGATACCATCAATTTACTGATTAAAATCCATCCTCTACTTATGGAATATGATCCTGCCAGGGTCTATTCGACACTTTATAAAGAAAAGAAAAAAAATCTTCTTATTATTGAAGATTGCCCTCTCATATATCCCATCCTATCCAGGATAGATGGATATTTAGGAGATTTTTCTTCCATTGGATATGATGCCCTTTCCTTTCCTATTCCTCTATTTTTCTTTGATCCATTAGAAAGGGTGTTGTCTGATCCTATTAGACTTCTTCACAGGAGCGGAATCTCTCTGACAAAAAAGGAGATATCCCATTTCTTCGAAATTTTTCTCTCTACGTTAGATTCTAGATGGGAACCCAAAAAAAAGTTCTACCAATATACCTTCGGAAAAGAAAAAGATTGGAAAGAGAT
>CAYPKB010000116.1:0-5302 GCA_964411185.1 uncultured bacterium | reverse complement strand
AAATATCTTTCAGTTCCTTGGTAGCTTTCCAATTTTTCATCGGAATAGTGAAAGCCATATCCTATATAGGGAGTTACCATCAATTTTCCACTTTGCAACCCCTGGTAGTTATATCCAAACCTCCCTTCCACATCGCCATCGATAATCGTCCGGCATATTAGGTTATCTTTACTTGCCTTGCCAAAGAGCCATGAGGTGTAGACAGAGGTATATAAGGCTTTCCATTTTTTATATTGATAGAGAGCTCTTCCTCCTCCCATAGGGCCTGTGAGCGTCTCGTCAGGTCCTAATGTGTCATCGCGTACTCTGATATAGGAGCCCTGGGGCCCTATCATCAGAAGGCTCTCTTGACAAACCAGAGAGAGTACCGGGAAAAGTAGGAATACAATCCATTTACGCATGGAAAATTACCTTTGTCATGCTATTTCGAATCATTGTAAAATGTGACCGATATGTTGAAAAGTTCTTTCCTCTCAGCAATTTTTTTAATGGCAGGAAAAGGGAACCGTTTTGGCTCCCCGATCGCTAAACAATTTCATACTGTAGGAGACAAACCTCTCTATCAGTGGGCTCTTTCTACCTTAATGAATTCTTCCCTGTTTGATGAAATTATTTTAGTCTGTGCAGGTGAGGAGTTGGAGAGGGTGAAACATGAATTACCCCACTCTTCGATCCCCTTACAAATAGTAGAGGGAGGCTCCAGTAGGCAAGAATCCTCATTTCTAGGGCTTTCTGCTTGCTCTTCCCAAACAGAGTTTGTCCTGATTCATGATGCCGCCCGTCCTTTTCTCTCTGAAAAAATTCTCCAAGAGCATCTTTCTTCTGTAGAGAAATATAAGGCAGTCAACACTTGTATTCCTGCCACTGACACCATCATACGTAGCCTTGATGGAACCACTATCCAAAATATCCCTGAAAGAAAAACCTTTTTTTTAGGACAGACTCCGCAAAGCTTTTCTTTTCCTCTCATCTGGGAGGCTCATATCCAAGCAAAAAAAGAAAATAGAAGAGTTACTTGTGATTGCTCTCTTGTCCAAGAAAACCATCCTGTCCATATTGTGCAGGGATCTCCCTACAACTTCAAAATTACAACTAGTTTTGACTTGGAGGTAGCAAAAGGAATGGCAAAAACGTCCTTTCATTCGGTAGCTGATTGAGCAATCATTATAGTTTTTTTCTCTAACTCCAGTAGATCACTATTTTGATTTGCCCTAGCTACTGCTTTTAGATATTCTGCATACTCCTCTTCAATCACCCCTATCTTTCGAAGATGAGGATTCAAGGTCAAACGATTTCCCTTTGTAGAGAAAAGAGAAGAAAAATGAGAAAAGGCCTTTTTATAACCATATGTGCAAATGAGTGCCAAGCTATGCTTGATTGCTATCTGATCTAATAACACTTTTTTCTCCTGTAAAAGAAGTTGAATGAAATCGGGATGATTATACAAAGCTGCTTTCATAAGAGCGCTTCCTCCCTGTAGGGTTTCCTCCGTAAAAGAAAGAGCAAGCTTAGCATTTTCGGTATCTCCATACTCCCCTAAAAAGACAAATAATTGATCTAGTTGTGTTTTTACACCAACTTCCTTTCTATTTTTAGTTAAAGCCAGTTCCAAAATTGCCTTTACCATTTGGGGGCGATTTTTTCCGGCTGCTTTTTTTGCAGCTCGTACCAGGAAAGTGCAGGTCAATCTCTCTTTCAAATGGGTAAGTAATATTTGGCAATTCTCATCATTTCCCAGATGAGCAGAAAAATAGAGAGCAAACCCTGCGCTCTCTTCATCAATTTTTTCATGAAAGTGTATACAAATATAGGAAAGAACTACGAAAAAATTCTCTTTGGCAGCTTTTCTGAGAGCTCCATTTACGGAGGCTCTAGAGAAGGTGGAGGTATCCCCCAAACGCAACGCTTTTTCCATAGTATGGCTATCTCCTTGTTCTGTTGCGATATCTAAAGAACCTTCTATATCTCCTTCCAGAATAAATCCTCTCGTTTGTGAGGAATTTTTAGCCTCTTTAGGAACTACCTCTTTGGACTTTTTCCATTCTGACTTTCCTTCTTCTCCTTGTAATACCTTTCTGATTTGTCCTAACTCGGGATATTTTCTTTTTCGGAACAAATCTGTGATTCTTTCCGTGAGATTGGTTCTTTTAGAATAGCTTTGAGAAAGATGAAATAGTAGATCTTCCAAATATAAATTTCCGACAAGACTACTTAGCTCTTCTAACTGTTTCCAGGCAGAGGCAATGACTTTTTCATATGTTTTTTCCTTTTCCAATGAAGAGAGAGAGCTAATGAGCGATAACATCTGCTTTGATTTTTTTTCTGTATAGTAACCCTCTGTAATTCTCTTATGAAGAGAGGAGTATTTTTTATGAGTCGATAAGAGAGGCTCTTCCTCACGTTCTGATAAATCATACTCCGTAGCATCACTTGGATATTCATCTGATGAAAGCTCATCAAGATTATATTTACGTTCATTTTCATCGGATGATTGGGCAATGGAGCTGCCTAATCGATTGATAGTGCTCATTCTCTTCTCCTATCTACAATGCAAAGATTGTATTAAGATAGATGAGAAAAATTACACAATTTTTTTGAAAAAAGGAAAAGGAGATGCCAGGTTGGCATCTCCTTATCGAGGATTATAGTTTGTCTATTACTCTATTTTGGAAAGAGACAGGTTCTCTCTGATCAATAATGACAATATCTCTAGATCTAGGAAGAGAGAGATCCAAAGCAGCTTCAGATTCATTACTTTGAGCTTTTCTCTCCTGTTCATCTTTCTTCTGCCTAGGCTCATTTTCATTTTGCTCTGCTTTACCTTTTGCCGGATGATTCTCATCCTTGCCGCTAACCATATCTCCATGACCATGTTTTGTGGCTAATTTTCTAGCTGCTAAAATTTCATCTGGATCTAACAGTCCTAATAATTCAAAAGAAGCATTCCAACACTCTCTATGACCATTTGTACAAATAGCAGTAAGAGCTGTTTTCACATCTTTTTTCTCTATTAGCCTAATGAAATGCTTTTGCATAAGAGCAAATATCTGAGAGGAGTTGTTTTTTGCAGCCGCTAGAAAAGCTTCTGTAATAAGACCCTTATCTAACACATTCCCAAAACGTTCTCTTATATAAGTAAATATACTGTGAGAATCATTTTCCGCTGCTACTAGAAAAGCCTTTTTTATAGCTTTATCGTCTATCCATTTTTCATAGTGCTTTATCATATGCTTAAAAATAGGGAGAGAGTCATTTTCTACTGCCATTCTAAAAGCATTCATTACCTCAGGTTTTTCAATCTTTTCTCCATAATGCGCTGTGATAAGAGCAAAAATGGGAAAATGTTCTTTTTTTGCTGCTATTTCCAGGGCATCTCCGCAATCTACTCTTCTACGGCTGTCTAGAGAAAGAGCTATCTTCATATTTTCCATATCATTATTTTCAGCTAATCTCTCTACCAGAAGAGTTAAATCATCCATATATATGTGTGTCACATGGGACAAAATAAAATCTACAAGCTCTGAATGCTCTGTATGCTTTGCTGCATCTCTAGCCAGTTTTCCAATCAACGGTAACTCTTTTACCATTGTCAAGATATCTGTTTTGAAGAGTTGTTGTAATGCATAACGGAATTTTTTAGGCTGGTTGAATTCTAGAGCCTCAGGAAAAACAGAGTTTTCCAACAAATCAAAAGTGGTACCCGGAAATTTTGCAGCTATCGTCTGAAAAAGATCAGCATTTTCCTTTTCCAAAGTAAGGGCAATCGCTCTCCCTATCCAATCCGCATAAGGGTCTTCCTTTAAACTCCTCACTTGTTTTTCTAGTTCCCTTCTATCTTTTGGAGCCAGAGCTGCAGAGCGCAAAGTTTTTTTCAAAGCGTCATACTCCGCTGTTCTTCCTATCAATATTTTGGAAATAGGATCTATTAACTTTGCAATTTGTCTTTCATTTTCTGAAAGAACGGCTTCCCTAAAGTCAGCTAAATGAGGATGCTCTTTTTCTTTTTGCTTTTCAGATTGTGTAAACATTTGCGTAAATTTTTGAACCAGTCTTTTAGAAGCAATCTCTTGGAATTCCTCATGGATGATATGACGAATCGCTGCAAATCTTGTTCTCTCTGTGAGACAGATCAGTCTATTTTCTACCTTTTCTTGCGGATCATTCAACAGGCGTAAAAAGATCCTTTCAAAAGTTCTGTCTTGTTTTTCAAACTCTACTAATCTGTTAGATAATTCTTTTACTTGAGAAAAAGCTTTGGTAAGAACAGGACTAGGTGAAACTTTTTTCAGTGTCTCTAGCATTTTTTTGATCTGTTTCTTCTCTTCTCCTTGATAGATACCAGCTTTTACTCTCGCTTCGATAGCTTTAATTTGATTTGCTTTGAATTCTGCATGATTTACAGTTTCTTCTCTTTCTACACTTTCAACGCTTTGGCTCTCTTCTGAATCGGAAAGAGACCGTGCTATAGAAGGAAGTCCTTCCCAATCACTATTATCGAATTGCTCTAACTCCCGACTAAAAGATCTTGAAATAGAAAGTTGATTTGTTGGATGTGCCATAATAATATCTCCTTTTAAAAATCCTAACTATTTTAACAAAGAAAATAGTTAAAAAGGTAATATTATAAATTGTTACTAGTAGTAATAAAAAATTTACTACTACTATTTTAAAAAATGAATCATTGATTTACAAAATGTTAAGGAAAAATAGATGTAAGAAAGAAAAGATGAGACTTGTTGGGCTCGAACCAACGACCCTCTCCTTAAAAGGGAGATGCTCTACCAACTGAGCTAAAGTCTCCTCTCTTTGACCCCAAGGGGATTCGAACCCCTGTTGCCGGAATGAAAATCCGATGTCCTGGACCTGACTAGACGATGGGGCCAGATCGATTATGCTAAAGATTGTAGTTGGACAACTCCTTTTAAGACAAGCGTTAAACTGCAAGTATCTCTTTTTCTTTTTCTGCGCAGATTTGATCTACTTCTGTACAAAAAGAATCGGTAAGTTCTTGGATCTTTTTTTCTTCTTTCTTCATTTGATCTTCAGGAATTTCTCCGTCCGCTTTTTGTTTGCGTACATGTTCATTACCTCTTCTTCTTACTTCACGAATAGCAACTTTTGCCTCTTCTCCCTTCTTCTTACACTGTTTCACTATTTCTTTTCTTGTAGATTCATCCATCGGAGGAATATTCATACGTATTGATTGTCCTTCCACCATTGGGCGAATTCCTAGGTTGGCATTTTCGATAGCTTTTGCAATCGCTTGCAAAGTAGAGGGGTCAAAAGGAGTAATAAGAAGTTG